>NZ_JBMFLY010000002.1:0-99056 GCF_049970955.1 Thermogladius sp.
GTCAACCTGACTCGTGCGCCTCAGAGAGTAGTCTCGTTGTCCCCCTCCATCACTGAGACGCTACTCGCGTTGAACCTGTCCAACGTGATAGTCGGCGTAGACCACTACTCCTACAGCGACTGGTTCATGAACGCCTCAGGCCTGTTCCAGTCCAGAAACGTCACTGATGTGGGCGGGTACTGGTGGAGCGCGATAAGTGTCGAGAAAATCCTATCACTCCAGCCAGACCTAGTCTTAGCTGACGCAGGCGCGCACAGGCCGCTCCTGAACACCTTTGCCGAATACAACCTTACCGTAGTTTACTTGAAGGGGGGTAGTGCCACTAGTATCGAAGACGTCTACTCGGACATATACACGATAGGGTTGATCTTCAACAGGACAAGCGAGGCAACTAAGCTAATAAACAACATAGAAGACTCGTTAAACGAAGGTAAGAGACTGTTAAGCGGATACGCCGGGTTAAGCGTGCTGTACGTAGTCGGAATATACCAGGGGATCTGGGTCGCCGGTAAGTCAACGTACTTCAACGACCTCGTGTCTAGGCTGGGACTTAAGAACGCCGCCGAGTCCTATGGTTGGAGAGCTGTGAGCATCGAGGATATTGCCGCTTGGAGACCAGACGTGGTGATCATAGCCTCTATGGGGGTCACCCGAGAAGACGTTGAAAAGAGTGGTCTAGCTAGCCTGGGTGCCAAGATTGTGTACTTGAATTCTACGGAGACAGACGTGTTAAGCAGGCCCTCGCCGTTGGTAGCCCTAGTCCCCAGCGTGCTCTACAGTGCCTTGAGCGAAGTCATACCGCCGTCAACTACGACTACTACTCCACAAACGGCGACGGTGACCTACACGGAGACTAAGACCGAGACGTCGACTTTCACGACGACTATTACGATCGAGAGAACAGCCTATCAGTCAAGCTGGGTGCTAGCGTTAGTAGTGCTTTCTCTCGTCATAGCGTTTGCCGCCGGGCTACTGACGGGACGGCGGACCAAGAAAGGCTGAGCCCATGACCAGCGTTTACAGTGACAAAATTGTTTTTTGGAGATCGTTCCTTATCAACGCCCTGATACTGATCACCACGGCTCTAGTCGTGTACCTAGTAGATTTTGTCAACCCTGCCCCGGCGGTTCTGCGGGACTACAGATTTCACAGAGACCTCTACGCGTTTATCTCGGGGTTTATACTCGGCTTCGCCGGCAGCGTTCTTCAAGCCTCCCTCAGGAACCCGCTGGTCGACCACTACGTTTTAGGCGTTGGCTCGACGTCTCTGTTCGCCGCCTATCTCACCATAGCCGTCACAGGAATTGTCGACTCGACCAGGATTGCCATTTCGAGCCTCGCGGGCGGGTTAAGCGGTCTTCTGCTCTCTATAAGTATCGCGAACCTCTTGGGGGGCGGCGAGGTCTCCTACATCCTGTCGGGGATAGGCGTCGCAAGCGTCTTCTCGGGTGCTTCTTTCCTACTGTCATACTACATACTGGAGAAACAGCCTTACGCTCAAGCACTCCTATTGGGCTCCTTCGCTACCCCCTCAAAAGAGTACATGCCATACCTAGTAGCGGCAACAGCAGCCGTCATATTGAGCTATATCCTGCTCGCCAAGAGGTTGAACGTGCTCCTACTCGGCGACATCTACTCCAGGCAGCTCGGCGTTGAGCCGTCCCTCACTCGGCTCGTGTCGACCCTCATAGCGGGGAGTGTAGCCAGCGTTGTTGTCGGTTTCTTCGGTACGATCGGGTTCGTGGGTCTGATAACACCGAACCTCACGAGGCTTTTGACAAAGACGAGCGACAACAGGGTCGTTATAATGTACTCGTCGGTGACGTCTGGCGCCTTACTTCTGGCAACAGACCTACTCGCTAGGAAAGCTCTGGTAGCCAGCGTGGGTGAAGTGCCGGCAGGGGGAGTCGTCTCGGCGTTAGGGGGGCTGTTCTTCCTCGGGCTACTGATCCGTGAAGTGCGTGGTTCGAGATGATAGCTGTCGACATAACGGGCCTCACCGTGGAATACGGTGGCATGACTGCGCTGAAAGTCGACAAGCTGAGGCTCCAGAGCGGTGTCGTTAACTGCGTTCTGGGCCCAAACGGGGCGGGGAAAAGCAGCCTGTTGAGGGCTGTGGCCGGCATCGTGAACTACAAGGGCACTATAACGATCACGGCGGGGGGTACTAAAATTGATAAGCGGGATATCCACAGGTTCGTTAGTTACGTCGCGGATATCCAGCCGAGCTCTATAAGGCTTAGAGTGAGAGAGGCCCTGTTAAGTGCGAGGTACCCCTGCTCGCCGGGCTTTTTCTACACCGTAAAGGACTTCGAGTATGTCGAGAAGGTGAGCCGGGCACTAGGTGTTACAGACTTGCTCGACAGGACGCTTAACGAGCTGAGTAGCGGCGAGCTCCAGAGAGTGTTGTTGGCAATGGCCCTCGTCAAAGACCCTCTCGTTGTCCTCCTAGACGAGCCAGACACCCATTTAGACCTCTACAACAAGTCCCGCTTATCCGTACTAGTTAAGAGTATCGCGGCGGATAAACTGGTCACCGTGTCCACCCACGACCCAGTCTTCGCCTCGTTAGTGTGCGACAGGATCGTACTGCTCTACAAGGGTATCGTACTAAGAGACTTCAAAGCCGAAGAACTGACCGAGCATGTAAGTACCCTCGAAAGAGTTTTCAAGACAAGGCTGGTCGCGACCACCCTTTCAGGTAGGAGCATGTTAGTACCGGACTACACGACTACCCTGTCTTGACGCAGAAGCCCGTACACAGGTTTGACAGACTGACTAGGACGGACGCCTCGTCGACTAGTGAGTGCGGGGACGACCAGACGATAACGATGGAATTGGGCGAGGTGTCTGGTTCTAGGGACTCCACGAAGCTCCTCGATATCTCCTCGGGAACAAGCGGGAAGATCAACTGCCCGATTTTGACCCCTATCATAAAAAGGCGCTTAAAGTCCCCAAGGTTTATGACCAGGAGGTCCCTGAAGTAGACGACCTTCTCAGCGACGCACTCTACGAGGCGCGTGTTGAACGGGTAGAACACGGTCACCTCGTAGCGACCAACAGTCTTCCTGTCTACTTTAATGCCGTGCAACACCCTCATTAGAGTCTCGTACTCTTCCTCCCCTAGCTTTGACAGCAGTTCGACGACGCGCCTAACCCTCCTCTCCGGCACGCTCAGCAACTTCGATATGTAGACCCGTCCCAGTCCCTCGAACTTGTACAGGGCGATCGTTGTGAGGGCTGTGGCGGGGTCTTCGTCAAAATACTCCTTGACCATGCGGTAGAGTTCGATTAGGGCTTGGCAGTCTATCTCTCCTACTGCCTCCCGCATAGTACATCCGCGGCTGTCGCCGAGTCGACTATCTTGGCGCCGTATACGCTTTTCATGTACTCGAGCGCGTACTCGTGGTCCCTTTCACTGAAGGCGGCTACACCGTCTCTGACGACGTAAACGTTGTACCCGTGGTAGAAGGCGTCCCCCACGGTGTGGAGCACGCAGATGTGGGTGTGTATCCCCGTCACAACCAGCGTATCTACTCCGAGGTCTCTCAAGGCATTGTCTAACCCGGTGTCTCTGAAACCGCTGTAGAACCTCTTCCCGAACACGTACTCCCCCTCGACGGGCTGGAGCTCTTCCACAATCCGTGACTCCGGCGAGCCAGCTAGGGAGTGGGGGCCCCACAGCTTCAGCTCGTGGTCGAAAGGTAGGTGTCTGTCGACGACGTGTATTACAGGCGCTTTACAGGACCTCGCGACGTCGATCAGTCTCCTTATGACCGGGACTATCTGCTCGGCCTGCGGGCTCCTCAGCCTACCCCTCACGAACTCGTGTACCATGTCAACTATTAACAGGGCGGGTTTCAAAAACACCACCACGGATATAACAGTCTGGTGTAAGTAAATATCTTTTGATGATGAGCGACTTCGGTCCGGATCCGTGAAGAACCGTGTGAGGGCTGACGCGGACTGGACACCTGTAAAGTATTTATACGTAAGACAGCTATATTCGACTTCGAGGTGCCTATATATGAGCTTGGCAACTCTATACGAGAACGACCCCGTGTACCAGCAAGCCGTCCAGCAACTGAAGCAGTCCGCGTCCATACTGGGCCTACCCGAGGAGATAGTGGAGGTCTTGAGACACCCCGAGAAGCTAGTCCAAGTCAAGGTCGTCGTCAAAAGAGATAACGGGAAGGTGGAGTCCTTCATCGGATGGAGGAGCCAGCACAACAGCGCCCTAGGGCCGTACAAAGGCGGTATAAGGTACAGCGAGAACGCCACGGCCGGAGAGACCGTGGCGCTATCGATGTGGATGACTTGGAAGAACGCCCTGGCGGGGATACCTTACGGCGGCGGCAAGGGCGCTGTACGGGTCAACCCCAAGACCTTGTCGGCGCGAGAACTGGAAGAGCTCAGCAGGAAGTTCTTCGCGGCTATCGCCAAGGAGGTCGGCCCCGACGTCGACATTCCTGCGCCGGACGTGTATACTAACCCCCAGACCATGGCTTGGTACTTCGACGAGTACAGCAAGATAGTAGGGTACAACGCGTGGGGGGTTGTAACTGCGAAGCCTGTCGAGCTGGGAGGATTAGCCGCCAGGTTTGTGTCCACCGGCTACGGCGTAGCACTCGGCGTCAGGGAGGCGGCTAAGAAGTGGCTGGGAGGGCTGGAGGGTAAGACCGTGGCGGTCCACGGCTTCGGTAACGTGGGTAGTTACGCGGCGAAGTACCTGGCGGAGTGGGGCGCCACGGTGGTAGCCGTAAGCGATACCAGCGGTGTGGTGTACGACCCGAAGGGGCTGAATGTGAAGGAGGTCATGGCGGTCAAGGAGAAGACCGGGAGGGTTGTCGACTACAAGAGCGGCGACGTCAAGGTATTCACTAACGACAGGGCTATATTCGAGCTACCAGTGGACGTGATCGTGCCCGCCGCCATCGAGAACGTGATCACGAGGGAGAACGCGCCAAACATTAAAGCAAAGCTTGTTGTCGAGGGCGCCAACGGGCCGACGACTCCTGAAGCAGACGAGATCCTCCACAAGAAGGGGGTCATAGTGGTGCCCGACATACTGGCCAACGCTGGAGGAGTAGTCATGAGCTGGATAGAGTGGAGTCACAACAGGATGGGCTGCTGGCTGACAGACGACGAGGCGCTAGCGAGGCTCGACAAGATGATGACGCAGAACTTCAACAAGGTGTTTGACGAGTGGGAGAAGAAGTACAGAGAGTACCCGATGAGGACTGCTGCCTACGCGATCGCCGTCGACAGGGTCGTTAAGGCTATGAAGCTCAGAGGCTGGATCTAGGCCTCATTTTTTCCGAGCGTAGATAACCCTCCCCTTTACATCCCTTACTTCTAGAACCCTGTGAAAGGGTATGGCGTACCCCCTGGTGAAAATATAGCCCCCTCTCACGTCGTCTATGGAGTCGGCGGGTATTGCCTTCAAGCTCTCGCCCTCAGGCGTCCTGTCGAGGACGTAAACGATGTACTCACTACGGTGACCTGAGAAGAAGACCCTCCGCAGTACCTCCTCTATCTCCCCTCTTCTCCGGCCCATTACTTGACACTCCACACGTTTAACACTTATTAATGTAGCCTATATTAAGTCTCCCTGACGACTAGGTGGAAGGGTTTTGAATAAGAGGACCTTTCAAGGCTGGCTCATGATCGCTACCTCGCTGACAATGTTCGTGTTTTACACATACCTGGTATTTTTCGCTCCTTTCGAACTAAGGTCGAAGGTGATCGACCTAACAGTGTACGTGATCGTCACGCTCGTGCTGGTCTCGGTCGCCTACGTTGGATACATTTTCGTCAAGACCCCGACCTTGAAGCCCGAGGAGATATACGAAATACTGAGTAAAAGGAGGCGGGCCGAGACCGAATCCTGAAGCTAGACCTCCCTGTAGGCCATTTTCAGGAGTAGCTCTCTGAGGAACTCCTTAGCCTCGCGAGAAGTCTCGGTCATCTCGTCTATCGCCCTATTAGCTTCGGCCACATACCTGTCTATGACCCTCAGAGTGTAGTCTAGCGCGCCCGTCCCCTCGACTGTTCTTACAACGAAGTTCACGTCGTCTACAGACGGCTGTTTCCCAGTCGAGTAGATCTCCCTGAGCCTCGTCCTCTCGCTTTCGCCGGCAAACTCGTAGGCCTTCACGACGAGGAGCGTCTTCTTCTTTTGGACCACGTCACTACCAACCGGCTTCCCCGTTACCTCGGTCTTACCGAACAAGCCTATTATGTCGTCCCTCAATTGGAACGCCACGCCGGCCGGTATCGCGTACTTCGACAACTCGTTTAGTAGCTTGGTGCTCGACTCGCGCGAGACTATAGCCCCCAAGTGAAGCGGGAGCTCGACTGTGTACGAGGCTGTTTTCAATGTGTGTACAGTTATGACGTCTTGCTCGCTAACCTGTTCCAGCGGGAGGCTCGCCAGGAGGACGTCTAAGTACTGCCCGAAGGCCACCTTCATCAAACCGTCCGTGTACCTGCTGATCAGAGGTCGCGCCACGTCTGGGCTCGTCGATGATAGAAGCCGTACAGCTAGGGACTCGAGTAGGTCGCCCGCGGTTATCCCCTGCGAGATGCCGTAGTGCGGACAGTCAGCTAGCAGGCCTTCTTTAACACAAACGTCCCTGAACCACGCGTGCGCCGTCGGCCCCCCTCTGCGGATCTCGTCTCTGTCCATTATGTCGTCGTGGACAAGCAAGTAGCTCTGGAGGAGCTCGACGGACGCCATGACCTTCCTAACGTCGTCGTCTAGCTCCCTCCCCCATCTCTTACTCCAGAAGCCGGCGAGCACTAGCGTGGCGCGAAACCTCTTTCCACCACGTAGCGTGAAGTCCCTTATTATCCACGCCAGCTGGGACAGCCTTGGGGAAATGTGCTTCGCGGCTACCTCAACCTCTTCGAAGACCCGGCTCAACTCCTGCTCTACGACACTCTTGGCTATCGACACCGGGTCGGAGACCAACGACTACACCCCCTTGTTTTAATTTTTGGACGAAAATAAATGTAGGGCGGTGGCACCGCTTGACGTACCTGCAGATAGCCCTAGACTTCACCAGCATGACGAAGGCGCTAGACCTCGTTATGGCGATCTTCAGGGAGGTCAGAGACAGAAGGGTGTGGTTTGAGGTGGGGACACCTCTGATTAAGAGCTGGGGTCTTATTCCCGTGCGGTTAATAAAGGAAGCCACGAACATGTTCGTCGTGGCCGACACCAAGACCATCGACGCTGCCGAGCTAGAAATAGGGGAGGCGTTCAAGAGCGGGGCGGACGCTGCTACCGTGCTCGGCTTAGCCGACGATTCCACGATAAGGGCCGGTGTCGAGCTCGCAAAGACAAACGGGAAGACGTTGATCGTGGACCTAATAGGCGTCCAGAAGCCCTACGAGCGGGCGGTACAGGTCTATAGCATGGGACCCGACTACGTCCTCTTCCACATAGGCGTCGACGTGCAGAGAGCCCGCGGTTTAACGGCTGTGGAGCTTGTGAAGGAGGCCTACAGGTTTAAGCGGGAGACGGGCGGCAGGTACTGCATAGCGGGCGGTATAAAGTTGGAGGACGTCGACAGGCTCCTAGAGGCCGAGCCGGACGTTATAGTCGTCGGCGGCGCGATCACTAGGTCCAGCAACCCCGTCAAGACCGTCTTGGACTTCCTCGAAAAACTCCCGAAATAGAGTTAGCGTGCCGACGCGTAGAGCTAGAAGGAGGGGGTCTTAACGATTTTGTTGAGGTCGACTTTCTCGCTGACCTCCTTGTACCTCTTCTTGTGCTCGCGCAGCCTCTCTATCAACTTGCTGTAGGCTAGCCTCTTGCACTCGCCGCACAAGATTTTCCCCTTAACGCAGCTCTCTGAAATCTCCCTTAGCTCGTCGTCGCTTAGAAGAAAGTATGTGTACAGCTCGTACACCATGCACTTCCAGGGCTCACCCCCTAGCCTCCTCTGCTCCTCAGCTGTGGCTCTACCCCCGGTCAGCGCCATGGCGATCTTCTTCTTGACGACGTCCTCGTCGTCGTCCAGGAAAATAGCGTACTCGGGACGGCTCTTACTCATCTTGTTCCCGTCCAGCCCTCTAAGGAGCTTGTGATAGGTCGAAGAAGGCCTCCTTAACCCGAGTTCTCCTTCGAATCTGTCCGCGACATCGCGGGCTAGCCTAATGTGGGGGTCCTGGTCGACACCGACAGGTACCAGTACGTACTTGTACCCTCCGAACTCGTCCAACTGCAAGTGGAGGATGTCTGCCACCTGAGTTAAAGCCGATATAACCTTAGCTGGAGACAGGTCCCCGTATATCGCCTCCATCTCAGCCAGGGTAACTTTCCTCGAGAACATCTGTATCAGCCTGTAGTACGAGTCCCTCATGGCTGTCTGGAAGTAGAACTCCGCCTTCTCCGGGTCTACGCCCCACGCTATCGCGTGCTTTATGAACTCTAGCCCCCACCTTATCGTCATCTCCCGGTCTTCGCGTCTCACAGCGTACGCCTCGGCGTCGGCTATGACTACTTTGACATGCGCTCCGATAGACTGAAAGAACTTGAGCTCTTCGAAGACCATGGCTGTCCCGAGATGAGGGGTGCCGGAGGGCATGAAACCGGTTAAGACAGCCACTCTCTCGCCCTTCCTCAAGGCCTCGAGCCACTTGTCTAGATCTCTATGCCCGAACACGATCCGCCTCTTGAAGAAGTGGTGGTTCAGCAATCCGTAGTGCTCAACTTTGTCTATGGGCTGTATACCGAACACCGTGATCAGCTTGTCGTATTCCTGTATCAGCCTGTAGTCCCACGGGTCTATCCTTATGCCCATTCCAATTAGGGTCACCTTTCGAGGGTTAAACGGTTTCGGGTGTCTTTATATCTACCCCGTGGATTTTAAAATAAATGTGTGTAGGAGCGCGCGATAAGTCGATGGATGAAACCGTATGCCAAGAGTGACCATCATACGCTTGGAAGAGGCGCGTGAGTCGGCAGTCGAGTCCCTGAAGTACCTAGCCTCCCTCGCGGGCGACCCCTGCCCAAGCGTTTTCAACGCGTGGGGTTCCAGCTATGTTTGGTTCTCCGGTGGTCGGCCTAGAGAACACCACGAGCTAGTGTATGAGTCCATCAAGTCTAGGTACCCCCGTGCGAGCCTAGTCTCGGTCGTCGGTCCGAGACCACTCACAGCCCAACTCCTGGCTTGGGTAAAAGCGAGCTCCGGTACCGATTTCTACTTCGACGAGTCGCCCGTGGACGAGTACAACCTAGTCTACCTGCCGGTCTCGGCGTTTGTCGAGAGGGTTGTTAACTCCTCGCCCTTCGAGAAGAGGTACCTATTAGATGTAATAGCCTTGAACTTGAAGAGCCTCATAGTCCAGTTCGGGGGTATTTACTTGGAGATAGAAGAGGGGATTGCGGGGGTCCTGCCCCGAGACGTTGTAGAGTACTTCAAAGAGCTCTCTGGTCTATCCAACGTTGTGGTCGGCTCGAACGTCGACTTCTGCCGTGCACTCGAGGAAGCCGTTAGGTCCTCACCGCGTCCGCCGGTCTAGCCTCGGGACTGCCCGCACTCGCCTGGGCTCCTCCTCGCGGCCTTGAACAACCTGTATATCCTGAAGACGGCTATAGCGACTACAGCACAAGCTACACACAACTCGAGGAGTGAAAGGTAGCCCTCGGCAGTAACGCCTTCCGGGACTGTAACGGTGAGGTTACCCGTGATTACACCCTTTAGCCGGGAGGTCCCTCTTTCTCCCTGATCGATTGGTCAAGCCACTCCAGGTACTCGTCACTACCCGAAACCACCGGTAGTGCTATGATCTCGGGGACCTCGTACGAGTGGAGGCTCTTTATCGTCTTCTCTACACCGGGTAGCTTGTCGGCTCTAGTCTTTGCTACGAGTAGCACTTCGTTGGAGGACTCGATAGTCCCTCGCCACCAATATAAGCTCTTGACAGCGTCGACTATGTTTACGCACGCCACTAACTTCTCCTCGAGTAGAGCCCTAGCTATCCTCTCCGCCTCCTCGCGAGTGGCCGCGGTGGTGAGGACGACCACCCAACCACCCTTCATGGTGATCAGCCCTGGGGCCCGCTCATCGGTTCGCCGGTAATACCACTCATCACCGTACTAGCATTATTTAGCCCTCAACCCTTATATTTTCGGGAGCTCTGTTCTGCCTGGCAAACCCTATGTACACGTTTATAATCCTGATGCTCTGGAGAACCTCCTCGTCTAGGAAGCAGTCGGACTCGACGAAACTACCGTCGGCGAGCTCCATCCTGATCTTCTTGAACCTCCTTTTGCCACCGCAGTCTTCGATCTCGGCCTTGGTCGCCAAGCCCCACATTGCGAGGGACTCGAGCAATCTGAGAGAACAGCCCTTGCGGCACGTGACGTAGTTCTTGATCACCTCGCTTAACACAACTCACCCCTCACAAACCACTATGAGCGCTCCCAATAAAAAACGTACTCGTAATGACGCACCCGACTCTTTATAAACCTACCGTCTTGGACTCAACGGTTGGAACCGGTGTGTCGTATGAGCGTGAACTGGAACTGGAATAAGGAGCAGGAGTCGATAGCGGACAAGATAAAGAAGTGGTTCAACCCTGACAGGGAGCCTCTCGAGAAGAAGGCTATAATGGCCCAGTACAGGCTGAAAACGGCGATATCTAGGATAAACAACTACATCGAGAAGCTGAACGAGAGGGATAGGGAGCTCTTCAACAACGTTGTCGAGGCGCTAATGAGGAGAGACGAGAAGAGGGCCAAGATCTACGCAAAGGAGACCGCTGAGATAAGGAAGGTCGCTAAGCAACTACTGACAGTACAGTACGCGCTCGAGCACGCCGCGCTGAAGCTTGAGACGTTCCTGATCTACGGCGGTGCCATTAACGAGGTTGGGCCCGTAATAGGCGTCATGAAGCAGGCGCTGGGTATACTGAAGAGCGTCGCGCCGGACATCTGGATCGACCTACAGTACGCCGTTAGAGAGCTCGAGTCCGCCATGGGCTCGAGCATTGTCGATATATCTGCCGACATCGAGAGCGGCCTAGACAGCGAGGCCAGGAAGATATTCGAGGAGGCCAAGATAATAGCCGAGCAGAAAGTCAAGGAGAGGTTTGCGGAGCTGCCGAAGACCATCGGGGTACCAGAGACCGAGCAGGGGAAGGCTTCGCCCACAGCCTAGTGGTCGTTACGCTTACTTGATTTTTTGGCCAATTATACCTACACAGTCAGAAATACTGTTTTGTATCACCTTGGTGGCCGCTCTCAACTCGTCGAACTTGTTCTCGTAGTCCTCCAAGTCCGATGGGTTGAATTTGAATACCCCGGCCCTCGTCTTGACCGTTATACCGTCTGGCCGGATCTCAACGAGGTTATCCCCGGACTTTACGACGAGTGTAGACGAGTCGGAGTTGAAGGACACCATTCTCCGCACCGGCCTTAGCTTGGATATAGTGAAGATGTTTCCGTCTAAGGTTAGGTAAGTGTTCTCGCCGACCGCGACAGTACTTCTCTCCCCCAGCTTGGCGCTCGACAGCCTGTTCTTGAGGGTCTCGAGAAAGTCCGCCATCTCGCCAACGGACTTAAATATCCCGGCAGCCAGGCTAACCTTCCTAGCGTCTAGTTCCTTCGACCTCGACACGACGTTCGACTCGATCTCCTCCCTGACCCTGTTGAGCATCTTGACAGCCTGGTCAAGCAGCACGCTTAGCTCGGGCATTCAGGTCACTCTCTGCCTCGTAATCAACCAAAGAGCTTATAAATCTCATCAACGACGTCTCTGTCAACGACCTCGATCACACTACCTTTCTCTCTCAACTCTACAACGGGCTTGTCAGCGAAATCGCCGACTCTACCTGCCACGCTGTAAACCTGGTTCAAGCCCCTTAAGGTCTCTTCGAGAGCGCCGAGCCTGCTCGGTGGGACTGCCGCAACTATGCAACCACTACTCAACAACTTCAACGGGTCGAGACCCATCGCTTTGCTGATCTCTCTTACGGCGGTGTCTACTCTGATCATGTCGAGGTCTACATGAACGTTCACCCCGCTCGCGACAGACACCTCTCTGATGGCCTGAATAACCCCGCCCTCTGTTGCGTCGTGCATCGAGTCCACGTAGGGGGCTATGGACAGAGCCGTCTTCACCACGCTTATCTCTCGCAGGTAGTTCTTGGCCTCGCCTATCAGGGCTCTATCTACGCCCCGTTCTGCCAGCTCTTCCTCGAAGTCCCACGCGACGACGCTGGCACCCTCCCCGCCGACCCTACCCACGATCACCAGGTAGTCCCCTGGCCTAGCCCCTGAAGTGGAGACAAACCTGCCCGTAGAGTAGCCTATGGCCGTCATGGATATGATCGGTCTCTCCAAGTACGGTGTGACCTCTGTGTGCCCGCCTATGACCACGCCCGATACCTCCCTCGCGGCCTCGCCCATATCTCTGAATATCTCTTCGACTTCCCTAGCCCCCATTCGTGGCGGGAGGAGAACGACCGGCAGGAAGTACCTCGGCTTAACCCCTCTTACGGCGATGTCGTTTGCGGCCACGTGGACAGCGTACCAGCCTATTCTCCAGAAGGCCGTTGTGATCGGGTCGCTGTGTACAACTAGAAAGCCGTCCTTTAACCTGATGACCGCCGCGTCCTCGCCTAGTTTAGGCCCTATAACCAAGTCGACGTCGCTGGTTGGTAGAAACCTGATGAGCCTACTAAGCTCTTCCCAGGATATCTTTCCCCCCTTAGTAATCGCCAAAACATGCCACCCCGGCTGTCACTTCAGCCTTAATCTATACCTCTTGGAATTTAATCGTAGCCCGAGCCTCTCGGCGCACTCCCGACACACGTAGGATACCGTGGACTCCTGTACGAGACACTCCTCGCAGCCCACCCTACCACAGACGCGGCAGTACCCTATGGAGGGCCTGAGCCCGCAAATCTCGCATAGGGTGCTAGCGCAGACCACGCATAGGTTCTTCGAGTAATCGAAGTCCTCTTCGCACACCCACCTACCGCAGGAGGGGCACTTAAGTACAGCGGGTTTAGACTCGCATACATCGCACAGCCTTGTCTTAAACTCCATCCCTACAACCTTTATGGAAATATCGTGGTGTCTCTAACTAATATCTAAGACGTGGGCGGTGTTGGTGGAGGACTCTATGAGGCTGAGAATAAAGGTCGTAGGGTGTCTCGACGCTATAGACGAGGACCCGCGAAGGCTTTTCGAGCTCCTACTTCTGGGGATAGACGAGTGCCCGCAGTCAAAGATCTACATCGAGGAAGTAGACCCACGGGAAGCAGATGGTCAGGGGGGTTCGACTCCATAGAATTTCACGACGTTGTCGACCATCACCCTATAAGCCCTTTCCTCGCTTATCCTTCCCGAGGCGATCAACGAGTTCAGCACTTTCGCAATCTCCCACGGGTACGCTGATACGCCCGGACGCTGGTTGTCGTCTATGAAGTCGGACTCGACCAGTACCTCACCGTCGAACCCGATGGTCTTCTCCAGGTCGTGCTTAACGGGAACCGACACGGGTAGTCCTCGTTGGACGCAGGCCTGTGCGGTCGCCGCGTTAGCGTGGTGCACGAGCACCTTAGACTTATCTATTTTAACCAGGCTGGTTAGCATGTCTACGAGGTGGCACGTAGCCCAGCCAGACTGGTCTAGATGGAGGTGGACTACGACTCCGAGATCCCTCGCGAGCTCGAGGGCCTTGATCATCACCGCCTCCGAGACAGATATTCTGCCGAACGAAGTCCCGTAGTGCTGCCTGCCGACTTCTCCTATCCCGTCGATGACCCCTTCCTTTATCTTCGACTCGACCAACTTCAACACGCGCTCGGCGAGTGTGTAGACTTCCTCAAGCCCTAGCCCCTGCTTGTTGTAGGCGTCTACCTCGGCTGGGTGGAAGCCTGCGAGGAGTTTCACCTTGATGCCTCTCTCCCTCAGCAACCTCGCTTGCGAGACCAGTATGTCGAGTGCCTTTTCGAACGAACTAAGAGTGGGCGTGTTGAACCCGTAGTGGTAGGGCGGCAGGCTTACCAGGCCGACGAACCAGAACCCCTCCTTAACGAGCCGGTCTACGATACCCCTCGCGCCGACGCCGCCCACAGGGTTGAGGTGGAGGTGCGCGTCGCTAAATAGTAGTCTCGCCATTTTCCTCTCCGTTTATATCCTGGTCAACAAAGAAATAATAGAGTGAGCTTTAAAACGGGGACCAGCGTTTTGAGCGAGAAGAGAAAGAGGCCTCTCACGGTTTACTTAGACGAGGACTTATTTAGGGCTCTAGCGTTTTTGTCAGAGAAAGAGGGGTATCCCTCCATACTGGACTACGTCGTGAAGCTTATCAAAGAGAGAGTAGAGGGGGCCGAGAAAGGAGGCTTAGAAGACAGTCTGAAGGCCAGGATCGCTAGGATCGTTCAAGACGAGTTGAATAAGCAACTACAGGTGATAGAGAACCTGCGGAGACAGGTGGCCGAGCTGTACGAGAGGGTTGACTACTTGACAAGCGTGGTCGAGGAGATCAAGTCAAGGACCGCAGAGGTCTTGGAGCAGAGAAGAGAGAAGAGAAAAACAGGTATTGAGAGGCTGAGAGAGGAGAAGGTCGTCTTCGAGAGCAGCCTACCCAAGAAGCTTAACCGCGACGCGTTCTTTAACTACCTGCGGAGGGAGGGGGCGGTCGTCATAGAGACTTCCAAGGAGAGGATCGCCGTCGACCCCGACTTCTGGGAGGACTTCAAGACAAAACTGTTCGAGAAGACCGCCACAAGCGACGAGGACGAACTGCGCAGGGCTCTCGGCGAGAAGGGTTTTATGCTCTTCACTAAATTAAGAGACGACAACCAGGTGATATACGACCCGGTCACTAAGAAGTGGAAAAACCTCGTTAATGTGACGGGGTAAGTTAGTTGTCATCGGGTAGGGACGAAAAGCTCGTCGAGTGGTTGTTCAAGAACGTGAGCATCGAGAAAGAGACGAGGGCCATCACTGTCGGGAAGTACTTTACAATCGACGGTTACTCCCCGCGGCCGGTCCGCGTTGTCACGCACATACACAGCGACCACACCGTGGGTTTAACCGAGAGCCTGAGAGTCTCGAGCTATATTGTAGGCACCCCTCTTACTCTCGACCTGCTCGAAGAGCTCGTCATCCACGGTAGCGGTCTACACAGCCTTTTCAGAGCAAAGAGAAGGCCGCTGAACTACGGCGAGAGGTTGGAGTACCAAGGTTCTTCTATTACCCTAGTGGAGAACTCCCACACCTTTGGGGCGTCATCTGTTCTCATAGAGCTAGATGGGCGCCGTGTAGGCTACACAGGAGACGTGAAGCTAGGAAACAACACGCGGGTTATGAAAGACCTAGACGTGCTTGTCATAGAGTCGACCTATGGTTCACCGAGATACAGGAGGCCGTTCAAGCACAGCGTCGAAGAGATATTCGTGGATACTGTGAGGTACGGCTTGAGGAAGTACGGGAGAGTCCACGTCTACGGCTACCACGGCAAGCTCCAGGAAGCAATGCACCTCTTGAGAAGAAGCGGTATAGAGGAGCCCTTTCTAATGCCCGAGAGAGTCTACAGGGCTACAAGAGTACTCGAGAAGCACGGCGTGAGGATAGGAGAGTACTACAGGGAGAGGGATGGGGACGGGTTCGAGAGGTACGTGGTTTTCAGGCACTTCAACCAGGCGAAGTACCGCAAGATGGACGGCTCCACGCTCAACGTAGTCTTAACGGGTTGGGAGTTCGAGAACCCGGCACGCCAGGTGGACGAACATACCTGGGTTATCGCTTTGAGCGACCACGGGGACTTCGACGACCTGGTCGCCTACGTCGAGATGTCGAGCCCGAGAGTAGTGGTCGTAGACGCGTCCAGGAACGGGGAGCCGTACGAGCTAGCGCGCGAGCTGTTACGCAGAGGCTACGTCACTTTCGTGATGCCCAGCGCGGGTGAAGACAGGGTTGCTGGCACTCGTTAGGCACCACATGATCGGTTCCATCCTGATGGGCCCTGGAGGGTCAGAGTACGTCTCGATAGAGACGGCAATCTCGCTGAAGAAGGCGGGTTTCGAAGTCTACATAGACTCCCTCGGTTTGAGGAGCGCAGAGAAGCTCTACTCTTTGTGCGAGTTCTACGGCTTAAACCACGACGAGCTACGCGGTGTAGGGTTAGGCTATCCACAAGAAGAACCCGATATCGTCGTTAACACGAGTGGAGACGTGCTCTCTGGGAGAAGCCACGTAGTCTACCTCCACTTCCCCTCGTTCTTAGAGGTGAACACGTACTATCCTGCCGTGAAGGGGTTCGCGAAGACCCTCGGCAACCTGTACTCGCTCCTAAACAACCTGATTTTCCCGTTCTACATCAAGTCCACGAAGGTCTTCCTAGCCAACTCTAGTCTCACGGCGTGGTTCTTCAACAGAGTGTACGGTATCAACCCCGTCGTGGTCTACCCGCCTGTGAATATCGATGACATCATAGGCGAGGAGCCGATCCCGTTCAGGGACAGGGAGCGGAGGATCCTCATTATATCCAGGTTTTCCCCCGAGAAGAACCTGGAGAAGGTGGTGAGTATCGGGAGGGCGGTGAAGGAGAGGGGCATCGACATGAGAATAACGCTCGCCGGGGCTTTCTCTGAGAACAACGGGTGGTACTTGAAAAAGCTCGTAGAGGAGATAGAGGAGAACGGTCTCAGCGAGCTGATCGACCTCAGGTTGAACATCTCGAGGTCAGAGCTGGTAAAACTCTACAAGACCTCGCTAGTCTACGTACACCTCACACCTATGGAGCACTTCGGGATAACCATCGTGGAGTCCATGGCGGCGGGTACCCCGACTATAATACCGAGGAATAGCGGGGCGTGGTTCGACATAGCAAACGAGGACACCTCGATAAGCCTCCCCTACACCTCGGTTGATGAGCTCGCAGACCACCTAGTCAGGTTAGGGAGGAGCGAGGAGCTCTGGAACCGTTTGAGCACTAACTCCAGGCTCAGGAGTCTAAGATTTAGCAGGTACAGGTACCACAAAGAGATATCAAGGATCATCGAGATGGTCGTGGGCCTGCGGAGGAGTACGTGACCCCGCTAAGGTGGTCTAGGGTATAGTAGGGGTTCGAAACGCGGGTTTTATAAGGGCTCTACCAGGTTCAGTTTTAGTGTGTGATGATAAATCGCGGACCGGAGGAAAGCCGTGACGAGAAAGAGCCGAGCTGACACTACTTCCTCTTAGCCCTCTCGATCGCGTTCCGAATCCTCTGCAGGGCCTCCTCCCTGTTCCTCCAGCCAACGACCTTGACCCACTTACCCTTCTCGAGCTCTTTGTAGTGCTCGAAGAAGTGGGCTATTCTCTGCCTGACCATTTCTGGTAAGTCGTTGATATCCCTGATGTTCTCGAACCTTGCGTCGATCTTCTCGTACGGCACGGCTATTATCTTCACGTCTCTGCCCTTCTCGTCCTCCGTCTCCAAAGCGCCTATAGGTCTGACCTTGATCAACGACCCGGGTAGAAGAGTATCGTACATGAAGATCAGGACGTCGACGGGGTCTCCGTCCTCCTCGAGAGTCCCCGGTATGAAGCCGTAGTTGAAGGGGTAGACCATAGACGTGAACAGGACTCTGTCCACCTGCACTATCCCTGTCTCCTTGTCGATCTCGTACTTGACACCACTGTTCATAGGAATCTCTACAACGACATTGACTACCTCGGGGGCCTTGTCACCTGGACCTATCTTGTCAAATATACTCATAGCTCTCCCCCGCAGATGCCGTGCTCCTGACTATCCGATCGGACTCGTACTCTAACTACCTAGCTTGATCAGTACACTTGCCGGGATACCGTCGCGTAGTAAAACTGTTATCTTCGCCTCTATGTCCAGGTTCGCCAGCGGGTCGAGCGTCTTCCTAATAGATTGGAGCACTTGGATGTTCTTGTTCAACCTTTCCACGACCTCTTCGATCACTTTGCTCTCCTCCTCGGCAGACGGGTCTATTATCAGCTTCGAGTCCTTCAGGTCGATCACAGTAGACTTCTTAGTCTCGGCTACGCCCAGGCTCTTGAGGAGGTCCTTCAGCTTCTTCTCCTGCTCGGACCTCACGCGGACGTCTTCGAGCCTCCTGAGGAACTCTGCTAGGAGGGCCCTGTAGCTGTTGATCTGCTCGTCTATAAACTTGATTAGCTCTCCAACGGATTTAAACTCCCTGACGACCATGGACATATTTACACCACTAGGATATAATTCGAATGCTAAAAGTTAAAAATATTGTTTACTAGCAATGGACTGGATCACAGCGGGGATCTCGCTGACTCTCCTAGCTACGGGTATGCCGCTCTCCTGTAAGGCTTTGACCTTTGACTCGTAGTCGCCCAACCCCATCGATATAATAGCGCCCGCGTGACCCATCCTCTTCTCCCTCGGTGCTGTTCTACCGGCTATGTACGCTACAACGGGTTTCTTCTCGCTCAATCCCGAGTAGTACTTCGCAAACCTCTCCTCGTAGTCGCCCCCGATCTCTCCGACGAGAACAACGTACTTTGTCCTCGGGTCTTTCAAGAGCTTGTCGTAAACCTCCACGAAGTCGAGACCTGTCACGGGGTCTCCTCCTATACCGACCGCTACGGACACCCCGAGCCCAGACCTACTCAGCTGCCAGGCCACTTCGTACGATAATGTACCGCTCCTCGACATAACCCCTACTACTCCGGGTTTGTAGTAGTTCGCGGGCATAATACCCAGCTTCGTCTCACCGGGTACGATCAGGCCAGGAGTGTTCGGGCCTACAATTGTTACGCCACGTGACCTGGCGTAGCTCACCATTCTCAACTCCTCGTGTAGCGGTATACCCTCGGTTATCACTACTATCAGTCTAACGCCGTTCTCGATAGACTCCAAAACAGCGTCGTAAGCATTCTTAGCGGGCACAAACACCACGGACGCGTCCACCCGGCCCACTTCGTCGATCGCTTCTCTGACCGTGTCGTAGACTTTCACCCCGTGGACCTGTGAGCCGCCCTTACCGGGAGTAACGCCCGCCACTATCCTGGTGCCGTACTCGAGCATGAGCTTCGTATGGAAACTACCCTCTTTACCTGTGATCCCCTGTACGATGACACGGGTGCTCCTGTCCGCTAGCACCGTATCACCCCCTCGCCAGCTCTACGGCCTTACGGACGGCCTCGTCAACATCCTCGTAGACGTCCAGCCCTATCTCCCTGAGAATTCTTGCGCCCTCCTCCTGGTTGGTCCCCATAAGTCTCACTACGATCGGTTTTTTGACCGGTGCCTCCTCGAGAGCCTGCCTAACGCCCATGGCTACCTCGTCGCACCTCGTCATCCCACCGAATATGTTGACCAAAACCACCTTGACACGAGGGTTCTCGAGGAGCAGTTTCACGGCCTCCTTCACCCTGTCCCTACTAGCCCCTCCACCCGACCAGACGTCTAGGAAGTTGGCTGGTTTTCCACCGTAGTACTCGATCAAGTCCATCGTGGCCATCGTCAACCCCGCTCCGTTGCCGATAACCCCGATATAGCCGTCGAGCGACACGTAGGTGAAGCCCTTCTCCCTGGCGCTCCTCTCCTCCTCTGTCAGCTCCCTACTCTTTAGACCCGCCAGGGCTGGGTGCCTGTAAAGGCTGTTGTCGTCTACCAGTATCTTGGCGTCTAGTGCTACGAGAGAACCTCCACAGTCCACGACCAGCGGGTTTATCTCGACGAGCTCGGCGTCGTAGTCGATCATGATCCTGTAGAGACCAACGGTTATTCTCTCAAACTCGCCCCAGGCGGACGGTGGTAAACCAAGAAACGACGCTATCGTCCTGGCAACGAATGGCGAATAGCCTATGAACGGGTCGAGGTTGATCTTGATAACCTCCTCTGGCTTCTTTTTGGCTAGCTCCTCTATCTCGACCCCGCCCAGCCTCGAAGCCAGGTAGACAATGCTTCTCGCAGACCTGTCGACCGTGACTGAGAGGTAGAGCTCCCGGTTTACACACACCTTCTTCTCGACGAGTACCGCGTCGACTCTATACCCCCTTACCCCTCTCTCGAAGAGCTCTGACGCTATTCTCACGGCCTCCTCAGGGTCGCTTGTGAACCTGACCCCGCCGGCTAGACCCCTACCACCTACAGGCACCTGGGCTTTAATAACGGACTCTCCAAGTCTAGCGACGGCCTCCTTGACCTCCATTGGTGAACGGCAGAGAACGCCCTCGGGGGTCTTGATACCGTACTCCCTGAAAACCTGTTTAGCCTCGTACTCCAGCAACCTCATGGCGACACCAGTTATTCTATAAACTCGGAACCATGGTATATAAAACACGTGTACGTCAGCATACTACAGTTGCGTACCTGTGAATAAGGGCTCCCAGCGCAATCAACTTGGACTCGTCGGTGACTACGACCACATCGCCGTCGCCTCCAAGCTTGTCTAGCACAACTTGCGCCCGCGCAGCGTAGTCTGTCTGTGCGCCTCCAGCTATCTCTGAGGCCAGGACAACCTTTACGATCCTAGACGAGGCGAAGTATCTACTGCTGATCAGACCTGTAAGGACAGCGCTATCGCAGACCGCAGACTGCACCGGCGACTGGGAGAGGCGGATGACCTCGTCGACGGTGTCGGGGCTCTCAACCCAGTAGCGTGAGATGCGTCTAGTGACGTCGTCGAGCTCTCTTGCGTACTCTACGTACTTGTCGTAGAGCTCCTCGGCGCCTTTGGATATAGCTTCTCGGAGGGCTCTCATCGAGCTGGCCAGCTGGTTGACCCTTTCAACTAACTCCAATATACTGCATGTCGCGAAGACGTCCAAGGCCTTGTTCGTGGAACACAGTACTCTGATGCACTTCCTCGTCTCCTCGACGGTGTCGTCGACAACTATAACGACCCCTCGAACTCTCCCCCCGACTCTCTCTAAAACTACTCTGAGCGCCTCTAAGACCCTCCTCTCTGTCTCGACGAGTAGAAGGGGTGGCGTCGCGAGAAGTGCTCGCCCACTAGCCTCCACTACGCTGAGGAGCCTGTCAACACAGTTGTCAGAAGCGCGCGCCGTCAAATGAAGTCTCCTATCCTACTTTCGTCGACTCTACCCTGATCCTCCACAATAGTCTTCTCGAGCTGTTTCGCGAAGAGGTGCCTGTCCCAGCACAGCGTGCTGCCCCTGCAGTAAGTTTTGAGGGCCCCCGCCGCGAGCGCGTAGAGGAGCGCCTTGAGGGGATCGCCCCAGTCGACGTAAGCGGCGTTAAAGAAGGCGTCGAAAGCATCGCCTGCGCCCGTCGCGTTCACCACCCTCCTAATAGGTTCAGAGTAGCCTCTGAGAACTCTCATGCCACCCGTGACTACAATAGCACCCTCGCCCCCTCTCTTGACGACCACCATGTCTACGCCTCTGTGTAGAGCCTGGAGTACGTTGGACACCCCCATTCTCCTGGCCTCCGATTTGTTCAAGTAGAGGACGTTGATCTTGCTGGACAGCTTAACAATCTCCTCTGGAACCTCGAGAGCGTAGAGCCCGGGGTCGTACGTGACGATGGCACCGTGAGACTTTGCGACCGTCCCCAGCCCTTCCACGATATCGGGAGCCACAGAAGCTAGGTGTACGACGCTCGCGTCCTTCACGAGGTTTCTGGGGATGTCGTTCAACGTCAAGAACTCGTTGGCGCCTCTGAACTTCACCATGTGCCTCTCCCCCTTCTCTGTGACAAACACTGCTACGACGCCCGGCTGCTCGTCGACAACCTTGACGTACCTCGTGTCGACCCCTATCTCCTTAACTTCCTCGAGCAACTTCTGGACTAGAACGTGGTTGGACGCAGACGCGACGAGGTAGACGTAGTGCCCGTAGTACGTTGCGGCAACCGCGTAGTTTAGCGCCGCTCCGCCGGGACTTATGTTCAAGTCTCTAGCGTAGATGGACTCGTCTGGGCCAGGTATTTTGTCGACGTAAAATAGAATGTCCACGTTTACATTACCCACGCTGACGTGGACGGGCCTCAGGCTATGTTTTTCTCCTCTTTTCAAACCACTCACCGATCAGCGAGGGGGTCACGAACGCGCGCCCCCTGCTTGATGCGATGGTGTCCCACTCGCTCAAGATCTTGACAGCCTCGTTGGCGACCTTTATCGCGTCCTCGACCCCTGCGTCGACAATGAACTCCTCTGTCTCCCTGTTAGCTATCGCGGCGCAGACCGCTCCAGACCTAAGCCCGTAGATGTTCGAGAGCGTGAATATCGTCGCGGCCTCCATCTCGAAGTTCAGGACTCTCACCGACCTGAGGAACTCGATTAGTCCCCTTTGAAATGGCGGTAGGTAGCCCCTGAAACCAGGTCTCTCCTGCCCGACGTAGAAGCTGTCGCTACTGGCGGTCAACCCGACGTGGTACCTGACGCCCAGCTCTTCAGCCGCTTCTATGAGGGCCAGTACTACTTCGAAAGATGCGACTGCGGGGTACTCTGGTATCACGTACTGCTTACTTGTGCCGTCGAGCCTGACGGCACCCGTGGATATGATTAAGTCCCCCACCTTGACCTCTCTCGTCAGTGCACCGGTAGTGCCCACCCTTATGAGAGTGTCGGCCCCTACCAGTGCCAGCTCTTCGACGGCTATCGCTGTGGCCGGACCGCCGATCCCCGTGCTAGTAGCGCTGATAAAAACCCCCTTGTAGTAACCGCTGTAAGTCACGTACTCTCTGTGAGAGGCTACAGGCCAGTGCTTCTCCCAGTACTTGGCTATCCTCGGTACTCTCTCGGGGTCGCCCGGTAGAAGGACATAGCGTGATACGTCACCCGGCTTCACGGCTAGGTGGTACACCCTACCCTCGGCGCTAACAGGCCTACTGGCGGAACTCAACCTCTCCCCGGTCATAGAGCCCCCCTCACACCCCGGTCTCTTCTACCTGGATGCTCGCCTCCATCGTATCGAGGTCTACGAGTGCGAAAGAGGACTTCCCGGTCAAGTAGCCGCAGGCCTCCCCCGGGTTCAAGACCAGCCTGCCCTGAAGTCTCTCCACCATCACCTTGTGGGTGTGGCCGAAGAACACCGCGTCTACTTCCACACTTTTGGCCAGGTTTTTTACCAGGCTCTCCGTGTCCGCAACACTGCCGTAGCCGTGGAGGATGAGAATCCTCCTGCCACCTAGCTCTATTATCTTCGGCCCGCTATACAGCTCCCAGCCCGCCTCCGAGAAGAGCTTTGCCAGTTGCAGAACGTCGCCGTCATTGTTACCCAGGACACCCACCACCTTAACGCCCCTCAACGCATCCCGGAGGAGCCTTACCGCGAAAGGGGATATGATGTCGCCCAAGTGGATGACGGTCTCGACTCCAGCCTCCGTGATCCTCTCCGCGACCCTCTTTATAGCGTGTATGTTATCGTGGGTATCACTAATCACCGCCACTCTCATGCCTATCCTCCCGAGAAGACTGTGGTCGAGGAAAAAGTAGCTTAGACTTATTCTATCTTGATTTTGAACCCCTTCTTCTCTACCTTAGCCTTCTTTAATTTGACCTCCAGTATACCGTTCTTGTAAGAGGCCTTCGCCGACTCGGGGTCTACTTCGGTGGGTAAATTGACCTCCTTGTAGTACTTCCGGTTTGTGTCACTCGCCCTTATTATGAGCGTCTTTTTGTCCTCTCCGACCTCAACGCTGATCTTGTCCTTGTCAACGCCGGGGAGCTCGCACACCACCGTCACCTCATCGTCGCTCTCGAAAACATCCACCAACGGTTCTCTCTCCTCGGTGATCATTGGCCTACCCTTAACGCGCCTAACGTTTCCGAACTCCTCAATTACCGGTTTACCGTCTGGGCCGATCGTCACCCTGAAGCCGTAAACGTAGGGACCATAAAGTTTAAACCCTCTCTTCTCCAGCTCTTTGATGTCGAGCGGTGCTCGCTCGAACTCCCTGAATATCCTCTCGAATTCCTCCATCATCTCGTCGAACATCTCTTCGATGTACTTGAAGGGGTCTTCGAAGAACCTACGCCTCCTACGCCAGTAATCCCAGTCGTCAGACACAACTGTCACCCTAGTGTCTACTTGTGTGCTTGAGAAGATTTATACCTATGTCTCGAGAGTCTTAAGCAAATCCAGGTATCCTATATAAGCTTTCACTTTGATAAGGCTTCATGGGGGCCGCTTTGAAGGTTGTGACAAAAGAGATCAGGGTCTCGACGTCTAGCAGGTTTCAACTCGTTGACATAACCCGTGAAGTGGAGAGGGTCGTCGAAGAGAGCGGGGTTAGAAACGGGCTCGCCCTCATTTTTGCCCCCCACGCTACCGCCGCTGTAGTTTTAAACGAGCACGAGGCCGGGCTGATGGAGGACATAATCCAGAAAATCGTAGAGTTCACCGAGCCGGGTCACAGCAAGTGGAGACACAACGCTATAGACGACAACGCCCACGCACACATAGGGTCCGCTCTCTTCGGCCAAGAAAGGGTTTTGCCTGTCGTCAACGGGAGGCTGGTGAGGGGTATTTGGCAAAACGTGTTTCTCGTGGAGATGGACGGCCCCCGCAGAGAGAGGAGCGTGCTCGTCACAGTGATGGGTGAGTGAGTTGAGGCTCTACACGGCCACCCCTGAAGAGATAAAGGCCGGGGAGATAACCGACATATACTTTGTCAGGAGCAAGCAGATCCTCGAGGCTAAAAAACTCGAGAAGAAGGTTAGAATAGAGTTCCACGTAATGAAGCTGCCCAAGGGCTACGATTGGGCCGTCTTCACCGGACTAGAGGAAGCTCTGTGGCTACTGAAAGACATGCCGGTCACGGTCTACAGCTTGCCTGAGGGTACCCTGTTCAAGGCCGGCGAGCCCTTGATGCTCATCGAGGGCTACCTACACGACATAATCCTCTACGAGACCGCGCTACTTGGCATCCTCAGGCACTACTCCAGCATATCGACGAAGGCTGCTAGGCTGAAGAGGCTGGCCATGGACAAAACGCTCCTCTTCTTCGGTCTGAGGGCGGCGCACCCAGCCATAGCGCCGATGATCGACAGGGCCGCGTACATAGGGGGGTTCGACGCTGTTTCGGGTGCCATGAGCAAAAAGTATCTAGGGGTCGAGCCCCAAGGGACGATGCCCCACGCTCTAATTATAGCGTTTGGCGAACAGAGGGCTGCCTGGAAGGCCTTCGACGAGGTTGTCGACAAGAACGTACCCCGTATAATGCTGGTGGACACCTTCTACGACGAGAGGATCGAGGCCGTAGAGGCCGCGAAGCTCCTAGGAGAGAGACTCAGCGGAGTAAGGCTCGACACCCCTAGCTCGAGGAGGGGCAATATGAGGGCTATCGTCGAAGAGGTGAGGTGGACTCTCGACATCCTCGGGTTCAAGCACGTGAAGATCGTTGTGAGCGGCGGCATCGACGAGAAGGAGATCGTTGCCCTACGCGATGTAGTGGACGCCTTCGGGATCGGGACCAGTGTGGCTTCACCGCCGAGTATCGACATCAGTGCCGACATCGTGGAGGTCTACGAGGATGGTAGATGGAAGCCTGTTTCCAAGAGAGGTAAGCTACCGGGGGCTAAGCAACTCTACAGGAAAAGGCCCGGCCTAAACGACAAGGTACTACTCTTGGAGTCCGGGGAGGCGCCCGAGGGATACAAACCGATGCTCGTCAAGTACGTGGAGAACGGGAGGCTCTTGGTCGACAAGCTGCCGTCCCCGCAGGAGATTAGGGCTTACGTGCTGGAGCAACTCAGGGAAGTCCCAGAGCCCGTGGTGAACTGAGCGGCTTTAGAGGGGCGCTACGCTAAAGGCTGACCCCGGGCCCGATCACGTTTTCTGACCGCGTACTCGACTACCTCGTAGATGTTCTTGAACTCCTTAAAGACCCTTCCCGGGTTCCTCCAGGGGAAGTCGAAGAGTGACGAGAACGAGACCTTGTACAGCTCCACGTTCGGGGGGAGGTGGTTCCTCATAACGTAGAGGTTCTGCGCCTTGTCGTCCACGTACAGGACCCTCTCGGGTCTGTACCTGTCGATCAAGCTAGCAATGGCGTCGTGCCTTGTCGGGTAGTCCTCTCCGACAACTACCACCTCGTCGAAGAGGTCTATCAGCCCGTCGTAAGCCAGTCTCTCCCTCTTCAAGCCGTAGATGTCGTCCCTGTAGCCGACGTGAGCGATCACGACACCCTCTCTCCTCGCCTTCTTCAGCGACTCGACAACACCGGGCAGGACAACCGTCCTCTCGATCCTCCTCTCCCAATACCTTGTGATCAAGTCGTCGAACAACTCCTGTGTTAAGCGTGGTATGAACTTGAACCACCAGTCCTCCCTCATCAACCCGACCCCCTCGCTCAAGAACTCCATGTACAACAAGAACTCCGCCTCCTCCCTCGTAATCCCGATCATTTCCTTCAGGTCCCTCATGTAGAAGTCGATTACACCCCTGTAGCTGTCTACCAGGACCCCGTCATAGTCTAAAGCCAGCAGTACGCTTGATGGATCCATAGGTGCCACGCTTGCTATACAACACGGTATTAGACCATTACTATTTAAGGCTTAGGAACAACTGCTACGCTGTCGTCGTTGGCAACAATCACGAGAGGTATGCTGTACTGTCCTACGTGAAGTACTGCCCTGGCAGTACGGAGACTCCTTGGCGAGATAGCTTCTCGCGCTTAGAGCGTGTCGTGGCCAAGTACGACCCAGTCGAGGTGCGAAGGCGTGCCCTCAAGCAGATATTCGTGCCCTTCTACGACTCTGCCGTCCCCTACGTCGGAGAGCTCGAAATAGAGAGAGTGTACAACCCTGTGCTGAGGGCGCGCGAACTCTTGACCAGGGCCAGAGACAGGCTTGAGGTAGTCGCCGCCTCAATGGTCCACGCACTACTCCAGGTAGCAGGCCTCGACAGCATCGGCATTACTGGCTCGGTGCTACCCTCTATACACAACCCCGAAACGAGCGACGTGGACATGGTCGTCTACAGCTGGCGCGACTCGGTCTCGGTGATAGAGTTCGTGTCGGAGAACAAGAGTCTCTTCCAACCGTTCAGTGACGCTAGACTACGCTTGTGGGCTGAGACCAACGCAGAGGCGACAAGCCTAACAAAAAGCGAGGTTCTGAAGTACTACCGGAATTATAGGAGAGGTGTTTTCCACGGTACAGAGTACTCGATCATCTACAATTCCGGAGTACCTGGCAGTCTCCTAAACCTCCCGTCCTTCAAGACTATGGGTATCGTCGCGGTTCAAGTCGACATCGAAGGGGGTTTAGACGCGCTCAACTACCCTACTATTGGAAGGGTGAGCAGGTGGAGACGGGTGGAGGGGGCCGCACCGCCAATGGACATACGCGAGGTGATGTCTTTCGAAGCCACGTATATTCCCCTATTTTACGAAGGGGGGAGGGCCGTTGCGAGAGGGCTGCTACAGTGCAGCGATACTGCTGGCTACTGCAGGGTCTTAGTTGGCGGTCAAGAGTATAGAGGGAGCGTTATATGGGTTGATTGAAATGCGGGTCTTGGTAGTGCATGGGCTCAGGGGTCTCCACGTACTAGCACGCTTCGTGTGCTTAGCGTCCCTGAGGGAGGGCGTCGACGTCGTACACTTGGCGGGGGACGTAAAGAGCCCTAATACGGTGAGGTACCTCGCTGAGTCCTGTGGTCTAAGGGTTATGGGCTTCGCTGGTAGGATAGACGACGAGAGCGTTGTCAAGGCTTTCAAAGACTACGGGGAGTATGTTGAGTCGGCTGTGGTGGAACTGGAGGGTAAAAAGATCCTTAACATCGGCTACAACCCGCTACCCGAGAGGCTTCGTAGTGCTAGGGAAGTAGACATACTCATAACCTACTTTGCCCCTCTCGAGTCTGTACGGCAGGGTCTCGCCCTGACTAGCCCGCTCGTGGACAGGGTGATCGCGAGGACTAGACCGCGCAGTGTATTGATTACAAGTTGCAAAGAGACCAGACACCTCGGCGGCTTCACATGTCTGGGCGAAGCACTGCGCGGGTTCTACGCGACCATCGACCTCGGCCCACCCGGGCCAGTAATTGTAACTAGCACGTTCTTAGATAGCCATTTACGACCGCAAATATGATTATATAATCCTCTATCCGTGTAAGGAGTTACCGTAAGGACCCTGTAGGTGCTTAAGTATTGAGCCTGAGAAGGCTGTTCAACCCGGAGAGCATCGCTGTGATAGGTGCCAGTAGACACCCCGAGAAGATAGGTCATATCATCCTAAAGAACCTCATTGATTACGGGTTCAAGGGAAGGCTGTACCCGGTCAACCCCGAGGCAGGAGAAATACTGGGCCTGAAAGCCTACAAGAGCGTTCTAGAAATAGAAGACGAAGTCGACGTGGCCATCATCGCAGTACCCGCTGACAAGGTCCTTCAAGTAGCTGAAGAGTGTGGGAGGAAAGGCGTGAAGTTCCTGGTCGTGATAACCTCCGGGTTCTCCGAGGCAGGTAACGAGGAGGGCGAACGCAAACTCGTCGAGATCGCGAGGAGGTACGGCATGAGGGTTCTCGGCCCCAACATATTCGGGTACGCTTACACGCCCAACAGAATCAACGCTACTTTCGGGCCGAAGGAGATAGCCCCCGGCGGTATATCGTTCCTGACGCAGAGTGGGGCCCTCGGTATCGCGTTGATGGGTTGGACTCTAATGGAGGAGCTGGGCATGGCGGCCCTTGTGAGTCTCGGTAACATGAGCGACCTAGACATAGTGGAGATCTCGAAGTACCTGGCAGACGACGAGAACACCAAAGTGATCACGATTTACCTCGAGGGCCTGAAACCAGGGTCGGGGAAGGTCTTCATCGAAGAGATGAGAAAGGTCGTTATGAAGAAGCCCGTGATCTTGATCAAAGCCGGAAAGTCTGCCAGGGGGTCGGTAGCCGTCGCTAGCCACACAGGGAGCCTGGCAGGTAGTGGCAAAGTGTACGAGGCGGCTTTCAAGCAGGCAGGCATACTAGAGGCCAAAACCATAGAGGAGATGTTTGACTGGGCAAGGGCGTTCTCCCTGTTAGACCTCCCTAAGGGTGACCGGACGATCATACTCACAAACGGCGGGGGTGTAGGGGTCCTAGCCACGGATGCCGCCGAGTTCCACGGTGTTCATCTGATAGACCCCAGCAGCTCTCTCAAGGAGAAACTGAGGAAGACTATGCCCTGGTTTGGAAGTGCCAGGAACCCGGTCGACCTGACAGGAGGAGCCGTAGCAGACAACTACGTACAGGCTTTAGAGGTACTCGAGAACTCCGAGGAGGTCGACAACATCATAGTTCTGTACTGCAGGACTGCTGTTCTAGACCCGGTCGACCTAGCGAAGAGGTTGATAGAAATGAGGAAGACGATGACGAAGCCGCTTATAGCTGGTTTTGTCGGGGGAGAGGACGTAGCAAAGGCCATCAAGTTGTTGAACAAAAACGGTATCCCAGCCTACCCAAGCCCCGAGCGGGCTGTGGGCAGTCTAGCCGCCATGTTGAAGTACAAGAAGATTAAGGAGAAACTCACCAGTGCTGCTTAGCCTGGTTCTAACCGTTTCCCCCAGCCTATTCCCGACCGCTTACATCCCTTGGTCAACAGCTACTGCCTCATTTTTCGGCGCCCACTATTGCATGCAGCACGACAAGTCCACCCGGAGGTCCGCGTCTCCCAAGACTATGGCGTTGCTCTTAACGTCCATGAACAAGTTGATGCTTCGGAACTCGACCCCGGCCTCTATCGCCTTTCGGACCGAACGGCAGATCTCTTTATCTACCTCACAGTAGAACTTGAACCCCCTGGCGTTG
Organism: Thermogladius sp.; assembly: GCF_049970955.1. NCBI lineage: Archaea > Thermoproteati > Thermoproteota > Thermoprotei > Desulfurococcales > Desulfurococcaceae > Thermogladius > Thermogladius sp. Next base: position 29,719 of record NZ_JBMFLY010000002.1, read on the forward strand.
GGTATGCCTGCGATGAATACTACGATTGACCGAGTCCCCTGCCTCGCGAGTCCTGCGAGGTGCTCGATCTGCTGCCTACCCCTCTTGGTCGGGGCGTCGGGGTATGCGGCAAACCCTCCCTCCAGCCTCATCACGGCGCTCTTCAGCTCGACGAACGCGGCCCTGCCCCGGCAGTCCAGCATAAGGTCCAGAACCGAGTTGCCTACCCTGGGGTTCCTCTTCGATATAGAGCACTCCGCGAGCCATGGAAGCCAGCCTTGGCGCACTGCCTCCGCGAAAGCCTCTTCTTGAAGCCTCGTGTCTATGAGCGCTGCGTACTCACCGTCTTCTACGGCCACGAGCCTCAGCGGGTGCCTGCCACCTCTCGCTCTCAAGCAGTAGCCGACCCTCCCCCTCGTCAGGTAGCCTAGGAGTCTCCCCGTGTTGTTGGTGTAGGCAGTAGCTAAGGAGCCGCCGACCTCTACTTCGACCGTGAACCTCGTAGTCCTCCTAATGATGTTGCAACACACTACGTCGCCCAGCCTCAATACTTGAAGCAATCTGTCACCGGCTTAGGCTGGGTGGGACCTAATCACTTGATGCGACTACCCGGCTTAACGGGCTTTTCGACGGTTACGAGTACAGGCGTCTCGGTGTCTGTTGCCAGGATCATACCCTGGCTCTCGAGCCCGAAGATCTTCTTCGGCTTCAGGTTCGCGACTACGATCACGTACTTGTTTACGAAGTCCTCGGGCTTGTAGAACTCGGCTAGCCCCGCCACCACCTGTCTCTCGCCCAGCTCGCCGAGGTCGACGACCAGCTTGATCAACTTCTTACTACCTTGGACTCTCTCGGCGTGCCTCACCAGCCCTACCCTCAGGTCTAATTTGGCGAAGTCCTCGTACTCCACCACGTTGCTCAAAGCGAGCACCACGTGAGTGCATGTGGGGGTCGAGATAAATACCCTACTCTCTCATTCAAACCACTCCTAGCCTAGTCCAGCGGCGATTCTTTTGTAGGCCTCTATGTAGTTGAACTGGTTGAGCCGGCGCATCATGTCCACGAATATTTCCGCCGGCGCCTTGTCCAACAACCCACCCCGGGCCTTCACGTGCCTTTCCACCTCTTCGTCAACGACGCGCGGCAGGTACCTTCTAGCGACCTCGTACAGCCTGTTCAGCACGAGCTTCCCGTAGAGCAGTATCTCGTTCGCCTTCTCCACGAGCTTCCTCACGTCGTCGCCCTCGAGAGCGTTGCCGGCCTCTGCCAGGAAAGTGCTAAAGCGGACCCCGGTGGTCAGCTCGACGATAACTCCCTTGTGCCTGTTCACGCTCAGCACCCCGCTGTGCTTGTACCCGGCAAGCCTCGCTACCCTGAGGACGTAGGCTGCTGTGCGAAGGTCTCTCGTGGACAAGTGTATGATGGGGCCGGTCGCGTTGAGCCACAGCCTCCTGACGATCGGCTTCTTGAGCAGGGCGTCCACTTCCGAGTAGTCTAGTGGCACGTGTTTCTTGAGCACGATGTTGCTTTCCTCTCTGCTCCACGGGTACTTGGAGTCGCTCACGACGATCCTCCCACTGCAGCTACTCAGCGTGTAGATGTCCCTGTCGAGGTTGAACAAAACGAGGACTGGCAGGAGGTCCTTGTCGAGGTACCCTATCTCCAAGTCCTCCCACAGCCTAGACCACAGCTGCCTCTTAAATTTGTACCACGACTTACTGTCGACGACCAAATACGCTCACTTATTTAACAGACATAACTACTAGAGGATATTAACCACCGACGGGGGCCGTGCGCTTGATCGGCATTGTTTACAGCGTCAACGACCCCGCAGGGGCGGGGGCCGCCGCTAGACTAGTCCGCCTCGGCTTCAGGAGGGCGGAATGCCGTGCTGTAGAGTGCTGGTCTAGACCTGGAGTGACCGTTGCCGGTTTCGATGAGGACGTAATAGAGTTCGACTTCCTGGACGACGCCATGCCAGAGGCCGAGTACTTCATCGTACTGTCTAGACACTCCTCACAAGCCGGTGTCAAGAGCTATACTGTTCACCACACAGGGAACTTCGGCGGAGAGGCCCTTTATGGAGGTAGACCTGGAGAGCTGGGTATAGCTAACCCAGCTGTGGCGTTCAGTCTTCTCAGGGAGCTGGTGAAGAGGGCGGAGGCGAGGGGTAGACTAGGAGAATACAGGGTGAGCTACGAGGCCACGCACCACGGACCGACCAGCCTGAAGAAGCCGCTGACGTTCGTCGAGATAGGGAGCTCGCAAACCGAGTGGGCCGACGAAGTGAACCACGAGATATTAGCCGAGAGTGTAGCCAGCCTGCTCGAGAGCGGGCCTACCGAGTGCAGGCCTGCGATCGGGATCGGGGGCGGGCACTACCCGTGGAAACACACAGAGTACTCGCTTAGAGAGGGGGTCTGCTTCGGGCACCTTTTGCCGAAGTACGCGATTGAGTACCTGTCAGCCGAGGTCCTGGAACAAATGATCAGGAGGACCTATGGGTCGGTCGAGCTCATCGTAGTGGAGAAGAAGAGCACTAGACTGGAGCACAGAGTGATGATAGAGTCGTTTGCGGCCAGTAAGGGGCTGGAGGTCGTGTACATATAACAGGGGGCCTTTAGACGCGTGCTAGATAGTCGTCTAGACCCCCTGCATGCTCACTTGTACATCTTCGAAGTCCGTCCTCGCCAGTTTCTTCCAGACAAGCCTTAGAGTCACCACCTCTGGTCTCTGACCGGCCTGAACCCCCACGACCTCTTCAACCCTCCCACCTGGTGGTGGAGGAGTCACTCTCTTGACGCCTCTCACGAAGCCCTTCTCGAGGACTATCAGAAGCGCCTCGTCGGGCAGCGTTTCCCCTACGTTGGCGATCTCGACTTTTAAACTGAGGTGCTTGTCGGCGACGACCGGGGTCACCCTGGTTACTTTGAGAGAGGCTCTCTTGATTTGGACGCTGCTCGATAACACGTTGAGCACGAAAAGTGGGCTCAGACCCTCGTTAGAGAGCTCGAGCACCTTACAGAACTCGCTGTCCAGCTGAGTGTTCAACAGCCCCTTAGCCGCCAGCCTCCTCGTGCTGGAGCCGTTGCTAAGGGTCACATAGGTCGGGGCTGGGGAGTAGGCTACTATGTCGACTTTCGAGCCGCCGTGTTCGCATAGCTCGCTCATCCTGAACCTCTCCCCCTTGTCCAACAGTAGCAAGCCCGAGTACTGCCTCAGCGTCGTGTAGGCCTCCGACTGGCTGTACGCGACGATAAAGCCTATAGACTTCAAGACGGCATCACCGCCCCCCTCGTGTCTGATGGTCATGTGGACGCGGGCCTTACTAACGGACTCGGGGGTGTTGAGCACGCTTTTGACGTCGTATATGAGCTTGTGTACGAACCTGCCCCCATGCCTTATCGAGACCGCCGGCTTGAACTCCTTCGAGACGTTAACACCGTTAACCTTCAATTTCCAGTCGATCCGCGGCGAGCTTGTTTCGACGAGTAGTTCGAGCATCGCGTATAGGGACTCCACTCCTACCGGTTTGGGGATGTCTATGGTGTGGCTTAGTTTAGAGCCCTCCGCGGACGTCAACACCTTATTGACCTCTGTGAACACGTAGTGGAGGTCTGCGTTGAGGCTTCCCTTGTAGACCTCGCTAATAACCCCTATTGGCAACCAACACACCGAGTAATAATAAAGAGGGGGTTAGTTATTAGTCTTCAAGCATTGGAAATGGGGTCAAGCCTACAACGCAATTCCGGGAGTTAGGTTAATATCGTCGTTTAAACTAATCGTCACACGGGATGATGACGCCCTGCCGCTGGTTAGCAACCGCAATGCCGTAGCATGAACCCCTGGCTGAGTCACCACGTCTCCTCCAGCTTTTTCAAGTCCCAGTGCCAGTCCTCGCCCTTCTCGCAGACCTCGTCGAGGACTTTCTCAAGGGCCTCGACAGGATCCAGCCCACCGTTCAACACTAGCTCCATGACCTTACTGTAGTGGGCCTTGACCTCCTCGTAGTAGAGCTCTAGCAACCTCCACGGCGGTTCTATTAGGGGGCCCTTCCCAACGCTCGGGCATATACTCGAGACTCTTACGACACGCTTATTCCCGGGGGATACAGGGATGAACGGGAATAGTCTGCACCTCATGGGCCTAGCAGGGTAGATGGAGCACGTGGGAACGCCGTTCTTGTACTCCAGGAAGACGCACTTGTTGTTCAAGCCCCTCAGGATAGGTATAGGCACGTAGTCGGCTACCACCACATAGATCATCTTGCCCGCCAGCTCTCTCCAATCGACGCCCAGGTACTTGGATATGCGGCATATGTCGTACACTGTCAAAGAGACGTTGGGCCCGCTAGAGCAGCAGACACCGCTCCTCCCGCACTTGAACCGGATCTTGTCTCCGGGCCTGAGAAGCCTCTCGGACAACTATCCTAACCTCTCTTAAACTTCCTAATGGGGCAGAACCACCTGAGGGGGCAGGAGTAGCAAGGAGACTCGCTAAGAGAGCCTAGGCTGTACTGTATGATGATATCCTCGTCGACGATCAGGCCTTTGAGCGTCTTCCTTTCTTTCTTGTCTTCACCCGGCAACCGTTCTCGCCTTCGAGTAAGCTAATTCGTCACAACGGATTATAGACGTATGGGGAAGTAGCGGTCAACGATCGCTTCAGGGTTCTCTCTGAGTAATTTGACCGCCCGGGGGAGGGTCTGTAAGACTAGGTCGGGCGTGACCCCGTCCTCGCCTACCTCGCCGGCAGCGATATCCCCAGCTAGCCCGTGCACCAACACACCTACTCTAAGGGCCAGCCCGACGTCTCTCAGCCCGAGGCCGAAAACGCCGGCGATTACCCCGACGAGGACGTCCCCCATACCGGCTTTGGCCATACCAGGGTTTCCTGTCAAGTTTATGTAGACCCTGCCGTCGGGGAAGCCTATCACACTCCTGGCGGTCTTCAGCACGACGTACACCTTGTACTCGCTAGCAAACCTGCTTACGTGACCCACGGGGTCGCTCTCTATCTCCTTAATCGTGAGACCTGTCAACCTCGAGAACTCGCCGGGGTGAGGGGTCAAAACCGCCGGCTGCGCCCTAGACTTGAGCACGTCCAGCCTGCCGGACAGTGCCGTGAGCCCGTCTCCGTCCACTATGACCGGCACCTTCACCTCGCCGACAACCCTCGCGACCAGCTCCATTGTCTCCCTGTGGGTTGATAGACCTGGGCCTACGGCGACAATGTCTATCCCCGCCTCGTCAACGGTCTTCAATAGCCTTTCGAGGTTCGACAACGATAGGGACCCCTCCTCTGTCTCATCTCCAGGTATGTACACCACTCCGCTGGCCTTCGCAGCCAGTACGGGGACAACGGACTTCGGGGCCAGTAGCCTAGCGTACCCACCCCCGGTCTGGTAGAAGGACACAGAGGCGTAGTAGGGCGCCCCGTAGTAGTACCTCGACCCTGCTACGAGGAGGTATTTGCCGAAAGTGCCTTTGTGACCCCACCTCGGCCTCTCGGGGATCTTCAACGGGTAGTTTAACTCCACCTTTATGCTGGGCGAGTCCAGGAGGGCGGGAGGGTAGGAGAGGGTCGAGACGTAGAGCTTCCCCGAGTAGTAGGCTCCAGGGTGAAGGACGTTCCCGTACTTGGGTAGCCCGAACGTCACTGTCACAGTGCTCTTCACGGCAACCCCCTCCACCCTCCCGTTGTCAGGGTTAACCCCCGACGGTATGTCAACACTAATGACCGGCTTACCGGAGCTGTTAATTGCCTCGATCACGGCACGCCTGTAGTCCTTGACCTCACCCCTCAACCCAAGGCCGAAAATCCCGACGATCAATACAGTCGACCACTCGATTTCTCTTCTCAGCAACTCGAGTTCTCTCTCACTAGACACCACCGTGACATTGACACCCATCTTCCGCAGGCGTTCCAGGTTCTTAGCCATGAGCGTTGACGCCTTGGCCAAGTCCCCGACGACCAGTACGCGCACCTCGGCCCCAGCCGAGTACAACCTCCGCGCTGCCACCAACGCGTCGCCTCCGTTGTTCCCTGTCCCCGCTACAACAAGGAACCTGTTGTCCAAGCCGAACTCCCTTCTAGCAACCTCGTACACAGCTGAACCCGCGTCCTCCATTAGCACCTCGCTGTCAAGCCCGTACTCGCTACTGGCCTTCTCGTCGATCTCCCTCGCTTCCCTAGAGCTTACGACTTTGAAGAACCTCAAACACGCCACTCCCGGAAGGATCTACATTACCCCCTCAGATTTTAACCACGTGACGCATGGGTGCGTTGTCTACGAAGATCCTCAGACGGCCCTCCCCGAGGATCTCGTGCCGGGATACGACTAGGCACCCCCGTGCGCCGCAGACAAAGTAAGCGCCGCCCCGGCACTCTATCTTTCTACCGCAGAGGTCGCTCACGAGGCTGTCGAAACCGGACCTCAAGAAGGCGCCTACCCGCACCCAGGTGTCCAGGTCCAGGCTGTCGCCTCCCGGCCTCTGGTAGTACAGGTAGAGGTGCGGCGACGCCATCTCAAGCTGTAGTGGGATGGTCTCCCCCTCGGCGGTGTCGACGAACACGCCGAAGCCGCCGTAGAAGAAGGAGGTCGCGACGACCCTCACGAGTGGGTCGCTTACGGACCTTGGGTCGACCCCTCTAGAGATAGCCCTGCACGCCTCGAGGACAGGCGCCGCGTCGAAGAGGCTGGGGACGTTGGAGACCTCCCTGTAAGAGCTGCCTCTCCTAAGGATGTTGACCCTGTAGTTCAAGGACTGGACCACCACGTAGGCTCTGCTGCGGCCTACGGGGAACTCGTCCAGCAGGAGGGTCAGAGGGCAGCTGTACAGCTCGTCGTACTCCCAGGTCAAAGTGATCAACCGTTCCAGCTGGGTGTGGAACGGTTCCAATTAGATTTTGGGCGGAGGGGTTATTTAAAACGGTCCACCTGAGTTGAGCCCAGGTGGTGCGTGTGAGAGCCTGGCTGGCAAGCCTAGGTGGCCTCCTAATACTAGCAGGCCTATTGATAGGGCTGGTAGCAATCCCGTTCGCAAAGGCGCAACCGCAGGACCAGTACAGAGCTCCCGAAAACGTCAACGTAGAAGAGGAGGTCGATATCGCTAACGGGACAATAGCCGTGAGGCCGGCGTTCAACATAACGTTTGACCAGGCCCTGAAGCTGGCCTACGACGTCAGGAACGTGACTTACCCGCTGTTCGAGTGGGAGATATCACACAACGTGACAGCTGCTAACGTGACCCTCAACCTCGGGGACAGGTTCCTGGAGAGGGCCCTCAACCTTAGTAGCGAGAACCTAACCAAGAGGGCGACCGTGATGGCTGTCGTTGCCGCGATCCACTACGGCCACGCTGTTCCGCTGGCCCACCCGGTACTGGGTAAGACGCTCGACGCCCTCTTTAACCAGAACGCTACTAGCGAGCAGATGACCACCGCCGTCATAAACCTGGCCTCAGACCTGAAGTCGATACTCTCGCAGGCAGTCTCGACAGCCCAGTCTAGGAACCTGACGGTCCCCGCCGGGCTCAGCAACCTGACGGAGCTCGGCGACAGACTGTTGTCTTACGCTCAGTCCAACCTGTCAGCGGGTAACTTATCGCTGGCCTTCAGGCTGGCTATTAAGGCCTACCACACCTACGTCAAGGCCTACGGCCTGCTCGTGACCAGCGTCTTCGCCCAGGACCTAAAGCTACCCGCAGTTCACGGTATAGACAAGCTCCTCCTCAAAGAGAAGTTCGGCAGGGAGACGCTGGTAAAAGTGTTCGAGAGGCTGCCGGAGGGCCTTAAGGAGGTCGTGATAACCAAGATCAAGACTGGCGAGGCCAACGAGACGGAGCAAGTAGTTGAGGTGGTCAGAGAAATAGCGCTGCAGTGGAAGATCAAGGTGAAGGGCGAGGTCGATGAGTACATTAAGAGCCTCGTACAAAACATGGTAATGAACGCTACTAACCGGAGCGGCGTGTTGAAGGAGATAAGGGTCAAGTTCAGGGGAGGCGAGGACGAGTTCAGGAACGCCATAGCCCAGATCATACAGAGCGGGCTGAGCCAGAACAAGACGCTGGGACAGATAATTGACGAGGTATCCAACTACCTCAGCAACCTGACCAATGGCAAGTTCAACCTAAAAATGGAGATCAAGAACCAAATACACGAAGTCCATGTTGAGGTAGAACACGAACTGGGAAACGAGGACTAAGTGCGGATAGACACATACTATTTTTTTAACCTTTTTACCCTAAACCCCCTTCCTGTAGCAAGGTGACCAAAGGTGAAGGGTCCGTCGTTACTTGCCTTGAGTTTTTTAACGATAATTGTGCTGCTGCCGGGAATGTCCTTATCGCAGCAGGTCTCTAGCATAGGCATTCGAATAGTGTACGACCCTATCGCAGGTGCGGGGGTCGTAACCTACAATATAGTCTTCAGTAGTGTAGTGGCCACACCCGTGAACTTCACCATAGGCTTGTTGCCGGGCAGTAACATCACAGTACTGAATGTCACGAGTAGCGATGGCACCCCACTACCTTACTTCCACGACCAGCAGGCTAACGTGGTCGCCGTCCTCTTGAATAACACGAGCGGCTTCACCCTGACCTACAGTATTAGAGACCTCATGACACCGCTGGTGCCGGGTAGCTACTCCGTGACCCTCGACACCTCGGCAATGCCGGGCAGCGTGAGCGTAGACATTTACGTCCCGGGCCTCTACAACGTGAGCTGTGTAGGCCTCCCCTGCTCTACTAGGCTGGACTTCTCGTCTAACACTACAAGTATACACGTTGACGGGAGGGGGATACTAATCCTCACGCTCACCGTCTACACTCAGGGAGCGGCCCCGCCCACCACACCCCCAACGACGACCTCCCCTGCTATAACCGCTACAACGACAGGCCCGCAGACCACCGCTCCGGCCCCCACAACACCAACACAGTCGCCAGCGGCAACTACTACCCCACCGACAACGCAGGGGGGCCCGTTGGCAACCCCCGCGCTGGTAGCCATAGTACTGGCCGTCCTGGTAGTTCTAGGAGTTATAGGCGTAGTACTGGCCAGGAAGAGGGCTTAAATTTCCTTACACGACTTTTTTACTTAGCGTAAAGGGAGTCGAGGCTTTCATGTTGAGAAAGGCGGCTACAGGGCTCTCCGCTCTCTTGGTTGTAGCCTGCCTCCTGACCGTCTCGCCGGCTCTCAGCTCGCAGCCCCTCATCAGCAATGTGACGTACTACATAATGTACGACCCGCTGGCCCGTAGCGGCTACGCGAGTATCACCTTCAATGTAGACGTTAACACTACGACCCAGTTCTCTATTCAGTTGGTCAACCCGTCTTACGCCAACGCCAGCTTCTTGAACGCGACGTTCTCAAACCCCGCCGCTGTGCTCGTACCTCCCTTGTTCAACTCCTCTACAGGGGTCATCGACTTCGTCGCCAACTCGTCGACGACCGTTAACGTCTACCTCTTGCTCTACGACCTCTTCCAGGAGCTAACGCCGGGCTCGTACGAGGCTGTACTCGACTTCACGATGTTCCGCAACACGTCGTTTACGTCTACAATCACCATACCGGGGGTCTACCAGGTCATCGCCAGGAGGTTCGACTACCCCACGGGGACTGTATCTGTCTCTTACTCCGCCAACACAACAGTGATAACGTTTAGCTCTCCCGGTCTCTACCACGTAATACTGTTAGTACCGATGAACCAGGTGTCTCAGCCGTCCAGCGGAGCGCAGACCTCGCCAACGCCCTGGTGGGTTTGGGCGGTAACTGCTCTTCTAGCGGGCACGGTTGCCGCTGCCCTCTACTACTCGCTGAGGCGGGGGCGGCTGGAGGTGGAGACCTTGCCGCCCAAGAGGCTCGAGGAGGACGACGTGGTTAGAGAGATAGTCCTGGCACTAGGAGAGGCGGGCGAGCAGGGTCTCAGACAGAGCGAGCTGGTCTCGATCACGAAGAGGCCCAAGTCCAGTATCAGTAGGAGGGTCAAGAGGTTGCTCGAAGAAGGCTATGTCGAAGTAGAGCGGGTAGGTAAATACAACGTCCTGAAGCTGACCGAGAAAGGACTTCTTCTCTACAAAAGGTTGAAGAAATGAGCGAGCTCCAGCCAATCTACGGCTACGGCTTCTTTCACGTACACGACTCGGGGCTCGTGGACCAGACAATAGTGTTTCTCTACTCCGACCCAGGCAGACTGTACCTCGAGATCTCCAAAGACCCCGTTAAACGTGGTAGAGAGATCGAGCTCCTCGCCAGGAACATGCAGTATTTCCTCGACGAAGAGCGAGTCTATATTAACAACAAGAGGGTATACCCGGTAGTGAAAGACGTGGACATCGGCGTTGCCGGGCTGGAGAACCTCGCGTACATCGTCTTTAAGATCGTGTTCAAGGGCGAACTGAGAAAGGGGCTAAACCACTACTTGAACGAGTACGAGGAGGAGACCGCCGAGTACGACTACACGGTATACTGGGTTTTCCCCGAAAATGCGAGATTCGTCAGGGCCTCATTGAACGTCCCATACGAGGTCGTGCTCGAGGGCAGGGGGGTCAAGTTCACGGTAGCTAGGGGGACGAGGCTACCGGGTAGGGAGGAGATCGTGTTCGACTTGAGGTAGTTCGGCCCAATCGATCGTGGGTAACGCCGAGGCGCTAAACGTTATAACTCTCGAAGAGTATGAAGGTAAGATTGATGATGTAAGGGGACCTCACAAGAGGTCTTCCTGAACTGTGATGTGGGGCCAAAGCGCTGAACACCTCGTTACGAGTTGGAGAACGACATGCCGAGGAGGCGGGTAATCGACTACAGGCAGTTCCCGTTTCTGATAAAGCGAGAAGAGCTATCAGACCTGCTAAGAGGCGCGCCCTTAGAGGAGCTCGTGGTACAAGAGGACTCGCCCATACGCCTGAGGGTGCTCCAGAACCTCGAAAAGATCGTGACTGAGGGCACTCCAGCGGAGCCCAGCTTACCCCTAGAACACGAGGTCGCGGCCTACTACGCCCTCGCCATGTTGGCGAAGTCGCTGGCCGAGAGAAGGCTTTACACGAAGATCGCTGTAGCGTACTCTAAACAGGCGGGTAATCTGCTAGAAGGGCTTGACGACGAGACGCTGGTCGGTATAGGGCAGAAGCTCGGGCTAGACGTCGAGCTGAACAACCAGCCTTACAAGATCCCCCTCCACTTGAAGAAGGGAACCGTGGTGTACAGGGCCCTGAGCTTCTCTATGGGCTTGAAGTCCTACCTAGCGGTAGTATCCGCAAGGCTCTCCCAGGACAAGAAATACCATATATCCAGCAACGTCGTGTCCAAGGGGAGGGTCTACCTCGACAGGGAGACCTATACGAGAGTGTTGGAGGAGGCGATATACCAGCACGTGCTTAAGACGTTCGAGGCTCTGGAGCCGTTGAGGGTTGACCAAAAACTGCTGGAAGAGGCGCGGAAAATCGCCCAAGTGAAGGGGGCTGCGTCCTCTGACATCGCTAGTGAGCAAGGAGTACAGGTTGTCAAGGAGGACGCATTTCCCCCCTGCGTTAAGAGGGCTATTGAGCGCTTAAGGCAGGGCGAGAACGTCTCCCACGCCGAGAGGTTCCTCATAGCCACCTTCCTGCTTAACATAGGTCTCGAAGTAGACCAGGTCGTGGAGCTCTTCAGCTCCGCACCCGACTTCAACGAGAAGATCACGCGCTACCAGGTCGAGCATTTGGCGGGCCTGAGAGGCGGTAGGAAGAAGTACAGCCCCTATAGCTGCGACAAACTAAAGGCTCTCGGGCTCTGCCCTGTTCTAGACCGGTGCGACGGGAGGAACCCCTTGTCGGTTTACTACAGGAATTTGCGGAGAGGGGGGACAGGCACGCTAAAGATACCGGGAGATCTTGTCCGCGAGGAGGTAGGCAGCGTAGACGGAGAGGGAGACCACCAGGGCGGTGAAGACGAGGTCTCCGACATTAGTGCTCATGGGGAGTCCTACACCACCAGTTAAGGAGGTCTGGTTCCCGTTTAAGAGGGACACCCTCTCGCCGAAATCCAACAATACTTCACCCGAGACAACCCCCTCGTAGACGTAGTACGCTGTAGGACCACTACTCAACTTCGTGAAATCTACGTTTGACCTCAACTCCACATTCGGTGGTATCTCTACTTGGATAAAGGCGGGGGCAGGTCCGTTGAAAGCGAGCCTGATCGAGGTATCGTTGACCTGCTCCACGCTGAGCCTGTCGTGGACTAGCCTGTCGACCCTTATTACAACGCTGGTGTCGTTCCCGACACCGATCGAAATCACCTCCCTCCTTACAATTGAAGTCAAGTTCAACGTGGAGAAGAGGCCGTTAAGGCTGACCCTCACCATCACACTCCCGTCGGGCGACTGAACAGAGTAGGTATACGCATAGAACACTGGGATCATGGTCACCGGCTCGTAGTACAGGTCTTTGATCAGCATTACGTTGGTCTTCTCGTAGCTCTCAACCTGTTTGACCCCCTTGTGTACGAGGTCGACGTCGAACAAGACGATGTTCTCTTTAAACCCGCTCCAGTCTAAGACGTCCCAGCCCAGGCTCTCGTTGAAGGATAGGACTATAGGGGGGTTGAAAATGCCGGTAGAAGCATAGGATAAGTTGCTCTCGGCCTGTAGCGAAGTGGAGTTGACGACGCTCAGTGGAGCGGAGGAGATCGAGTCGATCCGCCTGCTTATGTTTGCGCTATACACAGTTACCCCGTTCACGACAGCTATCTCTATGTCCGCTCTCACCAGGTATGTGACCCTCATGTAGAAAGAACTAGCCCCGCTGTTTACAAAATTTCTCGGAGTGTACTCACCGCTAGTAGCTACTTCGAGAAGGCCGTTGTAGAAAATCGTGGTGTGGGCGATTCTGGTTTGAGACTCGGCGTAGAGGGCCGTGTTGGAGAGAGCCAATACTCCTGCTAGCAGTACTACTAGTAGAAGCCTCTCCATGATTCAAACCGGTTTAATACAATGTCGCGAGTGTTTAAAACGGTTCCACCCACTCCACCTTTAAACAACCTATTTAAAACTCCTACTTCTTTAACCTAAAAGGATCGAGGTGGTTGCTTGGAGGGTATTAAACACACCAGCACCGTGATCTACATGACCCTACCCGACAACACAAAAGCCTTTATCAGGTACAGGGTCGAGAACAACGTTATGAAGCTACTCGAAACGTACACGCCACCTCAGCACAGGGGTAAGGGGATAGCCGGCCAGTTAATGGAGTACGCGGTAAACATGGCGAAGGAAAACGGGTACTTGATAGAGCCGATTTGCAGCTACTCGATTTACTACTTCTTGAAGCACAAAGAAGCGAGAGAGCTGCTTGCCGAACCTTACAGGAGTATGAGCGATGAGGAGCTGAAGAGCCTATTCGAGAAGCGGCTCGAGGAGGAGAAGTCCAAAGAGGGTGGGTAGTGCCAAAGGTCAAGTTCATGCTTTGGCTCAAGGACAAGACGGGGGTCTCCGAAGAGTTCATAAGCGCGGGTAGTCTAACGGAGTTGGTCAACACGTTGAGCTCGAAGTACAGGGTCTTGGACGAGCTCTATCGAAGAGGGGAGCTGATCGTCCTGGTAAACGGGGTGTCGGTCAACCCATCAGCGCCGGTTAGCTTGAAGGATGAGGACGAGGTGGTCCTGCTCCCCCCGGTGTCCGGGGGCTAGAAGCACAGTCGGGCGACTCGCTCTACAGCTGTGTCCAAGTCTAGCGGCGAGGACACCACTACACCGTCAACGACTTTTTTGAGGCTCTCACATACGCCTCTCAATTGGTCTGCCTCGATATAAGGCTGCCCGAGTTGCTCGAACAAGCTCCTACTCTTCTCGAGGGCCAGCAAGACAAACGGGTAAACCCTTACACCTCGCTCTCTAGCAACCTTAGAGACCTCGACCATCTTGTCCATATTGCCCAGACCGAAGTGTATGACCATAACGTAGTCGGGGTTCTTTAACAGGCGGGCTTGTATGCTGTCCATGGAGAACCTCATACTCACGACGAGCCCTAGGTCGACACCTTTCACTCTCTCTTTTATGAAAGTCAGCGCTTCCTCGGAGTTTGCTTCCAGGGTTTCACCGAAGGCTGGCTTGTCACCCCTCAGCAATGTGACACCCTTAAAGCCGAACTCCTTCGCTGTCAGAACCGTTGAGTACGCGTGGAGGAGGTTCACGTCCACAAGCCTAGTGCTAACGTAGACCCCTAACTCAAACTTCGTCCTCAAGTAGACGCCTACTGACGCGGCCAATAGTGCCGGTAGGCCTGCGGGGTTCTCGGGGACGAAGACGCTGAAGCCGAGGTCTTTGAGCCGGGGAGCCAATTTGTCGACCCCCTTCTTTGAGAAAGAGGGGAGCTCGACTATGATCTCCAAACGCCGTCACCGTGTCTCGGTTTATGGCCTTTGTATCCGGCAGTAGGTGTATAAACGTTTCCCACCCCAAATACGCGTCAGCAGGTTAATATGTGGTCGGCGCTATCGTTATAAGTTAGAACCCACGGTGGTGATGAGGTGAACCAGCTCGAAGCGAGTAAATACCGTGTGGGCGACTACTGTATTGGGGGTATACTTGGCGAGTGCCCAACGTGGCTGGTGGGTTCCATATTCTACATGGGAGATAAGCTTCTTACAAGTAGCGGTTTTGACAGGAATTCGGCACGAGAGAAGGTAGAGGAGGCTATTAGTATATGTGAAAAGCACGGGCTTGTGCTAGCCCTCGACGTGGTCTTTCCGCGAGAAGAGCTCGTCGACGACATCCTAAGCTTCGTGGGAGAATTCAACGTCCCGTTGTTCCTGGATTCCCCAGACCCCGCGGTGAGGGCTAAAGCTTATCTAAGGGCTTCCGAGATGGGTCTGAAGAGGTTGTCGATCGCGAACGGCCTGTACGTGGACAGCCCGCGCGAGGAGCTGGAGGCGTTGAGGAATAGCGGGATCGAGACCAGCGTTCTCATGGCGTTCGATCCCAGAGACCCCTATACCTCCATAGAGCCGGAGAAGAGGCTTCAGATAGTGAGAAGGTTGCTTGACACGGCTAGAGACACGGGGGTGAAGAACGTGTTGGTCGACACTGTGGTACTAGACCCGTCCTCGATATATCTGAGCGGTGAAGCGATACGCAGGATCAAGTCCGAGCTCAAGCTACCCTCCGGTAGCGCGCCCGCAAACGCGCTCGGCGGGGCCACTAAGGAGAGGCTGGGCGTTGAGGGGGCGGTTGGTGTTCACGGCGGTGCTGCGGCTTTTCTGAGGATGATGGGGGCGGACTTCGTAATGTACGGTCCCGTCTCTAGAGCAAAGTACGTTGCCCCGGTCGTATCCATGGTGGACTCCCTCCTGGGTTACGGGCTAAGGAGGTCTGGTGTCAGGATAGAGGGTAAGCACCCTGTCAAGGCCCTGTTAAAGGAGTTGCAGCAGATCTTCACAAGGGGCTGAGCCGGAGGCTGTCAATCCACACGTTCATGTAGTCCGCTACCTTGGGTAATTCGACGAAGACCATCTTTCCCGCGATCTCCCTGAAGTCGACCAGGTACTCTCTGTCCAAGAACGCAACCCTCAACCCTGGGAGAACCAGGTTGCCTACGACCAACACTCTTTCTCTGTCAACTTGGGGTACCAGCCCTATAGCCATGGCGTCCTCAATGTCAAGGGCCGCGCCGAAATTGCCGGCGACCACAACATGCCTCAGGTCGCTTGACGACACCCCGGCCTCCCTCATGAGGATTCTAATACCAGATTTAACTGCTGCAACAGCCTTCTGTAAGTTCCTCACGTCTAGCTGGGATACGTAGAGGTCCTTAGAGGGGTCGATGTAGAATACCTTCAGCCCGCCTTCAATGGTCGCATAGCCGGTAGTGAACTTGCCGTTCTCGTCCACTAGTCCATGACGTCTCAAGTCGGCGACTATGCTTACGAGCGCCGGACCTAAAATGCCTGAGGCTGATACCAGGTACTTGTAGCTGAAGACGGGCCTGCCGTTCTCCAGCCTGTCTATTCTCGCCTCATATACGCCTCCTTGGACTATAGTGGACCCTCTCGAGACCCCCGTTTCGAAAGCTGGACCGCTCGGCGTGCTGGTCCCGTACACGACTTCTCCCTTGACGAGGAAGATCTCGGTGTTGGTGCCTATATCGATCAGCAGGTAGGGGGTCTCTAACCTCAGTTCTAAGGTGGCGATGAGGTCCGCGTAAGCGTCGCCTCCGAGGTAGCCGTGTAACATGGGAAACCCCAGCACAAGCCTACCCCCCAGGCTGTCTAATATAGGGCCGCGAGTTGGGGGCTGGTAAGGGTATTCGGCCAGGCTGTCGAGTTTTAGACCGAAGAAGATCGACTCCATTACGCTGTTCCCTGCTAGTAGCACTAGGTCTGCGTTGTGCTTGTCTGCTATCTCGGACACTAGGCTACGTAGTCTCGTCGTCATATCGTCCATATGCCGTTTGTCTTCCAACGCCTTCGTCAACCTCGTTATGATGTCGGCCCCGTAGTCTTGGAGCGGGGTGAAGACGGAGTCCTCGGCCAGTACATCGCCCTCAAGGTCCACGACCTGGTACGCTGTCTTTGTAGTCCCCAGGTCTACTAAGAGAGCCCGCTGGAGGTCCGTGGTAAGCTCTACCACGCGGTCTAGAACCCTGAACAGCCCGGGTCCGACTTTTGTTACAACGGGCTCGACCCTTCTAGGGTTAACGACAATGGTGTTTATCTTGACGGGCTTTGCTAGCCCCGGGAAAAGCTCTACCTCGACGTCGCTTAGGACTCTAGTCTGGCAGGCCAGCCTTACAGGTCCCGTATAGCCTAGTGCCCTCTCGTACTTTGAAGGTGGAGACGTCAAGCCTTTCTTAACGACAACGCGGCAAAGGCCACAGAGACCCCTACCTCCACACGGTAGCGCTATAAGGCCGTTCTTTGCAAGTATCTCGCCCAGATTACCGCCGCTAACCCCCCTCAGCACCCTGTTACCTACAACGATATTGACCTCGCTCAAGCCTGAACCTCCATTAACTTCTCCACTAGTTTAACGGCCTCTATTGCGTTAGGGGCCCAGCCGTCGGCCCCGATCTCTTTCGCGAACTCTGGAGTCGTGGCCGCCCCGCCTACAATAACCTTCACTCTACTCCTTAACCCACGCCTTGTAAGCTCATCTATGACGGTTTTCATGTACCTGGCAGTCGTCGTGAGCAGGGCGCTCATGCCTACGATGTCGGGCTTGTATTTCTCGACGGCCTCAATGAACTTCTCCACGGAGACGTCTACGCCTAGGTCTATAACCTCGTGTCCAGCCGCCTGGAGCATGATGGCTACAAGCGTCTTGCCTATGTCGTGGACGTCTCCCTTCACAGTCCCTATGACGATCCTTGCCCTCTTCACGGCCTTCATTCTCGAGGCCTCCTCTCTCAACTTGGGCTCGAGGATCCTCATGGCCTCCTTGAAGATACTAGCCGCCTCGATCAGCTCAGCTATGAAGTAGTCTCCGCTCTCGTAAAGCCTCCCGATCTCCTCCATGGCTTTGCTCAGGGAGTCGAGTATTATCTTGGAGGCGGGGATACCCTCGTCTAGAGCGGCTTTCACGTTTCTCAAAACGCAGTCTTTCTCGAGGTTCACCAGGCACTCTCTTGCCTCTTCGAGGCTCAACTGCTTACCCTCTCGGTTATATTATATCCCTCACATAGTATCTGTACAAATTAAGCGTTAGAAGGTGACCAGCACGTGAAGACGAGCCACGTGGGCAGCTTCCCGTTGGAGTTCAGCTTGGAGAACGTGAGCTTGATAGCGAGAGACCTCTACGAGGTGGGCGTGGATGTACCCCCCTACCCGCAGTTGAGGAACTTCATAGAAATATACATGGAGCCCCTAGTAGCCGGTGGCTTTGTAACGCTGAGAGGTGAGAGCTATTTCCTAAGCAAGAGCCTGGGGGCCGAGGACGTGGTTTTCGAGGGTAGGATAGAGGAGGCGGAGGTCTTTGTAGACCACGCGCGGAGTTTAGGCTTCAGGGGTTTAAGAGCCCCGGTTACAGGTCCTTTCACGCTCTCGAGTAAGGTCTTGCTCGCGGAGGGGGGCGGGCTAGAGTCTACGGGCCTAGCGAACGCGGACGTTGTGAGAGCCATGGCGAGGTACGTCAATAGCGTCCTGAAGTACATGGAGAGGCTGGGCTTCAACTACCTCTTCATAGACGAGCCCATACTAGGGGTGGTTGTGGGCGCGCGTAGATTTCTCTTCGGCTGGGATGAGGGAAGCATAGCAGACGTGATTGAGACCGTTTTCAAAGGGATAGGCGGGTACCACGGGATCCACGTCTGTGGCAGGGTCAGTAGGAGGCTATTCGACCTGCTAGTCGACGTCCCCGCGGTAGACTTCCTCAACTTCGAGTTTCACGACTCTCCAGAAAACCTAAATATAGTGGACGGCGAGAGACTGTCGTCCAGAGGCAAAGTTCTGGCTCCAGGTGTGGCCAGTAGCAAGAGGCCTGAAGTAGAAAGTGTAGAGGAAATTAGAGGTCTACTGAGAGAGCTTCTCGCGAAGGCAAGAGGTAGAGTCGACCTGGTCTCTGCCGACTGCGGCTTCGGTGGGCTGTCAACCGCCTCGGGCTCTAGGAGGGAAGCCTACGAGGTCGCGTTGAGGAAGCTCGCTAACATTAAGAAAGCGGTACTCGACCTCTCTTAGCACGTCCCCCGAGGAACGGTTGTCGACGTTTATAAGACTCTCATGGACTCTTAATTATATTCTAGAGCCGCCGTAGCTCAGCCGGGTAGAGCGCCGGCCTTGTAAGCCTCGTCTCCTAAGGCCCGGGAGAGCCGGTGGTCGCGGGTTCAAGTCCCGCCGGCGGCTCTACTAGAAGGGGAACGCCGTGCAGGTCGAGTTCAAGGTTATTGGTAGCGACAAGGTCTCTGCCATTGGTCTAGGAACCTGGGCCATCAGAGACTACGGTAAGGCGTACGAGGCCTACCTGTACGCTCTGAGTAGTGGGGTCAACAACATCGACACGGCCGAGATGTACGACGGTGGGAAAGCCGAGGAATTTGTCGGCAAGCTAGTCAAAGCCGTCGGCAGAGACAACGTGTTCATCACGACGAAGATGTTGCCCGATAGGCTTGTCGACAAAGACCTCATCATCAAGGCCGCCAGAGCTGCCTTGAGAAGATTAGGGGTAAACTACGTGGACTTGTACCTGATCCACTGGCCTAACACGTCTATAAGTATAGAAGAGCAGGTCAGGAACTTCGAGATCGTGGCGAAAGAGGGGCTGACTAGGTACATTGGCGTTAGCAACTTCGACCTCAGCGAGCTAGACAGGGCAATACACGCTCTCTCAAGAGAGAGGATAGTTGTAGACCAAGTCCACTACAGCGTACTACATAAAGGAGAGGTAGAAGAGACTCTCCTCCCGTTCTGCCGCGCGAACAACATCGCGATCCAGGCGTATATGCCGCTCGAGAGGGGCGCCGTTGTAACTCACCCGGTGGTACAAAGGATCGCCTCCAAGTACGGGAGGACACCCGTACAGGTCGCCTTGAACTACCTGATAAGCCAGGACAACGTCATCCCCATACCCAAGGCTGAGAAAATAGAACACGTAAAGGAGATAATGGGCTCTATGGGCTGGAGGATGAGGAGAGAAGACCTAGAGGAACTCAAGAGAATATAGCTCGGGTAGACATCTATCTCCTCGCTCTGGAGGGGTGCGTAAAAGGGGTCACAGCACGTTAAACATCTTTTGAGTGGTCTTGTTTGTTCAACACCATCAAGCTACTGGAGCTGAAGGAGAAGCTCAGAGAGGAGGTCCGGGGCCTACTGAGCGAGAGAGAAGCCCGAGAGGCCGAGAACGATCCCCACGCTAAAAGGAGGCCTAGGCCTTGCGGTCTGACCATCCACACCTCGATCGGATGCTTCTTTCAGTGTAGGTACTGCTACATATACGATATGGGGTTCCCAGCGAAGGCGAGCCCGTATCCGCTTAGCGGTATACAGGTCGTCTACGCGCTCCTCTCAAACAAGTACTTCATACCGTCTCTGCATGGGACATACCTCGCAATCGGTAGCGTATCAGAGCCTTTCCACCCCCTAGTAAAGGAGCGGACTATCGAGTACGTTCGGGCGTTCTACACGTACTTGGGTAACCCAGTCCAGTTCTCGACCAAGGCATATATCAGCAGAGACGATGCCGCGAGAATAGCCGATGCGAGTAGGGGGCTAATATCCCCGCTTGTCTCAGTCGTCACTCTGAGCAAGTGGAGCGAACTAGAACCCTACGCACCGAGGCCCGAACTCAGGTTCGAGACTATTAAGAACCTTAGAGAGGCAGGGTTAAAGCCGTTCCTCTTCCTCAGACCCATAATACCTGGCGTCACTGAGCGCGAGTACAAGGAGATAGTTGACAAAGCCCTCGAGTACGGCGCGGTGGGAGTCGTAGCGGGCGGGTTGAGGGTTACGAAAGGCATTATAAAGAATTTGAAGGAGTCGGGCGTCGATATAAGGGAGGTCTTGAAAAGGGTAGACGTCCCAGTCGAGAAGATGAAAAACGGGGTCCAGTACGATGTCTACACAGGCGACATTAAGTCCAGTATCCAGAAGTACGCGTTGAAGAGGGGCTTGCTGTTTTTCCCCTCAGCCTGCATGGCGAACTTGTACACCCACGGGATGAGGTGCTGGAAGATGGGTTTGTACGGAGTCGAATTAAGCGGAATGAGGAGGCCCAGCGTCGAGGAGGCGACCTCGCTCTTGGAGAGGCTGGGGTTCAAAGCTTCCTCGGTGACGTTGGGGACGGCCGCAATAGTAGCCGAGGGGAAGTGCGTGAATTGCGACCCTACGTTTGTATCCGAGGTTCTCCTACACGAGTTCAAGATGTGCCCCAGGCTCAGGCTGAGCCGGGGTTAACAGGCTTTAACCCCTATAACCCCTCTTACCACGAGATCAAAGTGGGAGAGCCTAGGAGTAGTGCCGGAGAGATGGGCACGTGCTCTTTCTGCGGGAGGTCCTCGAGGACGATCTCGTCCTTTCTGGGAGTTTGCGTAGACTGTCTTAGGAGTAACAAGAGCGCGCTCCACCATGTATTAAAGATCCACGAAGAGGTCCGAAGAGAGCTGGGCAAACAGCAGGAGCCTACCGGCAACGGCTTGAAGTGTACCGTGTGCGGTAGGTCTTGCTCTCTACGCGACGGGGAGGTCGGCTATTGCGGGCTCAGATACTCGACTGCCGGGAAGGTGTCCGCCTTCCTCAGGGCAGATACTATGCTAGGCCACGTGTACTACGACCCCCACCCAACGAACTGTGTAGCGGTCGAGGTGTGCCCGGCGGCTAAAGGGGTTGGCTACCCGGTCTACGCCCTCACCCCCAACGGGGAGCCGGGCTACTACAACATCGCTGTATTCTTCGGTTCTTGTAATTTGAACTGCCTCTTCTGCCAGAACTGGGAACACCACCTTATAGCAGTTAGAAAGTGGCCTCGCTTCACTATCGACGACCTCGTGAAGGCTGTAAACGGGCAGACGACCTGCGTCTGCTTCTTCGGTGGAGACCCGTCCGTGTTCTCCACCGCAGCTATCATCGCCGCTAGAAGAATGGTAAAAAGGGCAAAAGAAGTCGGGCTCAGGGTTTTCAGAGTCTGCTGGGAGACCAACGGGCTCTGGAATCCGGCGATTTTCGAAAAGGCGGTCGAGCTCTCGCTCGAGACGGGGGGCATAGTCAAGGTCGACATGAAGGCGTGGAGCCCAGAGGTCTACAGTGCGCTGACGGGGGTGAGGCCCGAACACGTCCACCTGATCAGGGAGAACGTGGAGAGAGCGGCGAAGCTATTTGAAAAGAGGAGGGAGCCCCCGCTACTGGTCGTATCGGTACTTCTTGTACCGGGGTACGTAGACGACTACGAGCTAGACGGTATCACGAAGTTCGTCGCGGGCCTGAACCCCGACATACCTGTCGTCTTTCTGGGCTTCCACCCGGACTTCTACCTCAACGACCTACCAAGGACGAGTTGGTCTCACGCTAGGAGGGCGTTGAAAATCGCGGAGGAGAACGGGCTTAGAAGAGTCTATTTGGGGAACACGTTCCTCCTCGGAAACGCTTACGACTGACCTGAAGCGGTCTTCCCGAGGTCTCTAGCCAGTGTGGCGAGCATCGATACGAGCGAGACTAGCTCGGGGACGGCGGCGCCCGGCGGAAAGTTGGACGCGAAGTGTGCCGTCCAGACCCCTAAATTGACGAGCCCGAGGGCGGCAATCACGGCCCCCTCGACAGAGGTCTCCATGGCGTGTACCACCATGTAGGCTATTGAGGCCAAGAAGAAGACGAGAGAGACGTAGAAGTGTAGCCTCCCGTAGTCCTCCGGGTAGACACCTATCATGGTCAGAGAGTAGCCTCCTAACACGAGCAGGGCTCTGTATGGGGCGGCGAGGGGGCGTGCCACCGAGGTGGCGTACACCAACAGTATAGCCCCCGTGGTGGACACCAACCCGTTAAACACCACAGCCGTCAGGCCGTTCTCGATTCTCCCAAGATCGCTGAATGCGTTCTCCCAGATGTTAAACCAGGGGGTGCACAGGGCTAGGAGCAGTAGCGAGAGGAGAGACGCGATAAAGGGTGAGACGAGGATTAAGGGTCTTGCCTCCACCGAGGACACCAAGTTTTTATTCGACCGCGGGTCTCTTAAATAGGTAGTGCGCGGTGTTCCACGTGGGCAGTGTAGCGTACGAGCTACTACTCGTCCTTCTGATGGGGTTCTTGCCCGTGGCCGAGATACGAGGGGCCGTACCGCTTGCGTACTACTTCTTCAGACAGGACCAGGCGCTCTACATGGTGGCGCTGGCCGCAGGTTTATTGGGTAATCTAGCGGTGGCCCCCATAGCCGTTCTCGCCCTGAGGTTCGTTGAGAGGAAGATTGTAAACAACAGTAGAGCCCCCGGTTTTCTGAAGGGACTCTACTGGAAAGTCGTGGACTACGCTAGGAAAAAGGCGAGGGGGCACGAGAAGCTAGAGTTCGCCGGCCTGGCAGTATTCGTCGCGATACCCTTACCAGGTACTGGGGCGTGGACTGGCGCGCTCGTAGCGCACGTGCTGGGTATGGACCTTAGAAAGGGGGTTCTCAGTATCGAGCTAGGCGTACTCGGGGCTTTCCTAATAGTCTTAGCGGTAGTCGAGACTGGTGCCACGGTGTTAAGGGTGTTTTTCGGGCTGTGAGAGCTACTTCACGACTCGCATCTTAATCCTCTTAAGCCACTCGACGCTCGCTTTCTCGGCTATCTTCTCCGTGAGTAGTACCGCGTAGGCGAGGTCGTTTAAGTCTATTACTTCCGTGGGGGAGTGTATGTACCTGGCAGGCACCGAGACAACGCCAGCCGGTACCCCTTCCCTGTTCAACGCTATTATCGAGGCGTCGGTAGTCCCCCCAGGTATGACCTCTAGCTGGTAGGGTATCTTCTCCTCTTCGGCAACTTTGATCATGAAGTTGAGTATCTCGGGGTGTGTGATGAGGCCTGACGCGTTCCTCCCGTCGGCTATCTTGATCGCGGGGCCCTTACCCAACCTCGTGAACTGCTCACTCTTCGCCACACCGGGGAAGTCGCTCGCGATAGTGACGTCAAGGGCTATCGCCGCGCTGGGGGCGATTGCGAAGGCGGCAGTCCTAGCCCCCTTGAGCCCGACCTCCTCTTGGACGGTGGCTACCGCATAGACGTCGGCCTCGTTGTTGTCAATGAGCTGGAAGGCCTTGAGCATCACGGCAAGGCCCGCCCGATCGTCGAACGCCTTGCCTGTGACTCTATCTCCGGCCAACCTCTCCATGGTCCTGTCGAACACCGCCACGTCGCCAACTCTCACCCCCATTTTCTCCACCTCTTCCCGAGATGACGCGCCGATGTCGACGAAGAGCTCTTTTATCTCGGGTATCTTCTGGGCCTCCTCCGGCTTGACTACGTGAGGGGGCTTCAAGCCTATGACGCCTTTCACAGTCCTCCCGCTCCTAGTCACTATGACTACGCGCTGGTGTAGTAGGGTCCTCTCGAGGACCCCGCCTATCGGGGTGACGCGTAGGAAGCCGTCGTCCTCGATATAGGACACGAACAGCCCTATCTCGTCCATGTGGGCCGCGAGCATCAAGCTGGCCCCTCCCTTGCTTCCCTTCTTTAACGCGATCACGTTGCCTAAGGAGTCCACCCACACCTTGTCTGCGCTCCTCTCCAGCTCGCTTATTACGGTATCGTGGATCAAGTACTCAAACCCGCTTGGTGCGTGGACGCTTGTCAGCTTCTGGAGTAAACTGTACATTTCCTCCTTTAACTTACCAAGCTCGACCATAGGATACACCGAGTTGTTTAGGATATGCCCTGTGGAATATAAGTGCTAAGCCTCAGGGCAGGGTAATGCCTGACTATCTAGACCTGTACTGTTCGATCAACGCGGCGATCTTCAGAGGGGCGTCCAGTGAAGTGACCACGACAGTGTTAACACCGCTCTTCCTCAATAGTTTCGAGTAGTTCAACTGCTTGGTCAGCAACTCGTGCGTCTTCAGAGAGTAGAGCCCGCGGGCCCACACCGGAATGCCGATCATGTCGTAAGAGGTGATGACAGGGTTTACCACGTAAACGATGTTCTTCAAACCAGCGAGGTCCCTAGCCACTTTAACGAGGGTCTCGTAATACTCTTGGGAGTCGACGACCGTCACGATTATCACTATGTTCCTCTCTCTCCTGAGCGACGTTAGTAACATGTTGTACGCCTCCAAGAGACTCCGCGCTCTCTCCTCCTTTACAACGTCCTCATAGTCGACACTAGACATGGCTTCTAGAGCAACCCTAAGACCGGCGTTTGACCTCATTAAGGTCGGCATAGCGATTAGTCTCCGAGCCCCGAACACTATGACTTGGAAGTTATCACCCCTCTGGGCCAGGTAGGCCACGATAGCACTCATAGCCCTCGACATGTGCTCGAATACCGTCTTGGCGTAGGGGCCCACCAGCATTACGTGAGAGGAGTCCAGCAGGATGTACACGTTTTGTTGGGCCTCTCTCTCGGTCTGCCTGACGATCAGCCTGCTCAACTTGACGCTCTTCCTCCACTCTATCCTCTTCAGTTCGTCGCCCGGCTTGTAGTCTCTCAAGCTGTGGAACTCTACACCAGCCCCGGCGATCCTTGACCTCGACAGCCCGACCGACCTAGCGTAGGCGGCCAGTCTCCTCAACACTGCCACTTGATAGGACGGGGGTATCCTGATGTAGGTGAAGGCCCCCGTGTTATAGGGTCTAGTCTTGAACAGCCCGAATACATCCCTTGCCTGCAACTCGACGGGGCCTATTCTATGCTTCCCCACCCTTCCGTGACACACCATCCTTATGACCACCTCCGACTTTGCCGGTACTGCTATGAAGCCGCGCGTAGCGCCCCTCACAAATTTGAGGAAGGGGGAGTGCCTCACGTTGTACTCTACGAAGGCCAGCGGCGCGATCCCCGGGTTTTTTATTACAACTCTGACCTCGAACTCCCCGTTATCGATGGGAGTGTCGTGGTCGAACTCGACTCTAAGGTCTCTCAAGCCGGTAGCAACGTAGGTGACGTACGCCCTCAACCCGAAGAGGAAGGCCAGTACTACCAACGCGACCATGACTAATGAGCCGTTGGACGACACGAAACCGGAGAGTAGCACCAGGAAGGAGACGATGTACAGCACTCTAGCTCTATGAGTCGAGTGCACCGGGGACTCCTCGCGCATACCTCACCGCCTCGCTATCTTCTCTAGCACCTCTACTTTCATCAGGCTAACTCCTATCTTCGAGAGCACTTCGTCGCTCTCCCTCGCGTACTTCAGGACCGTCCTATGCCACGACAACACGATAGGCGTTCTACGGGCACCTGTCGCCTTCCCGTATAGCTTGTTCATGGCGTCAACGTACCTCCTCGCCTTCTCGGGGCCGGCGACTTCGGACAACCTCTTGACCAGCTCGGCATCCTTCAAGCCCAGCCCGTAGACGCTCAACATGACCTGGTCAACCAGCTCGTAGAGGGACTTAAAGTCCTCTTTCCCGAGTTTCAGCTTCCCCCTCACGATCTCCTCTCTGATGTTCGCAGCGTACGCCACCTCCACGAGCCTCTCCTCGCTCATCGGCCTATCCCGTATGAAGCTCTCGCCCCTTGAGAAGTACACGAACGCGAGCAAAGCGAGAAGAACCGAGAAAACCGAGGCCACCAGCTGGTTTTGTATGGCCTGTTTCAGCAAGCTGTTGGAGTAGTCGAGAAGGGGCTCGAACCACGTCGAAGGGTGGATTAGGTTCGCTATTATCATGCCTAGAAGGGTTGGGAAAGATACGTAGAGCGGCGTAATGCCGTTGATGTTGTTCATTATGTCAGTTAGGGGGATAAGTGTGTATCTGCTAGCGTCGAAAACTATCTGGCACCCCCCGGTTCCACAGATGCCCTGGAATAGGTCCAGGGCGAACTGCCTGTAGGTCTCGTTTCGATCTATGACCTGGTTCAGGAAAACAGAGCCGTCGGACAAGACTACCGTTTCGACGTCTCTCTTTTGCCCATCCAATGTGATACTAGACCACGCGACAGCCCCCGAGACGAGGGTCTTGTTGCCGACGTAGTACTCTCCGAAAACTGTCGCGTTGCCCTCGCCTACTTTGATGTAGGAGGCTACGTCTAGGACTATATCGTATACCTTGCCCGCCACGTTGAACCTGGACACCGGGTAAGGAGGCAGGTACTGCCGCGTTGAAGGGTCGTAGACCAACCGGATTAGGCCGCTCTGCTGAACTAGCACAACGACCTCTGCGACCCTTAGAGGTGCCCCGGCGGCCTTGAGCAGTGCGTTGGATGTGGTGTTCTCGTCGGCTATCAGCAGTTTTATGTCCCTACACCTGGCCAGCGAGCTCAGTATTTCGTTCGCCTCGGCCTCTGTGTATGGCCTCTCGGGGGATACCGTTACGAAGAGACAGCTCCCGGATAGGGGTAGGTTGGCCAGCTCGGACAAATTCGTGATGACGTATACGCTACCGTACCTCTCCCTCAGCATCTCTACTAGGCTAGACGTGCCTATTTCGCCGGTGTTGAAAGGGGCCGCCCCCTTGAAAACTGGTAGTCCAGGCCCTCCCTTCTCAGCTAGAGAGATGAGCCCTATTGCCACCAGAGACAGTATCAGGAAAATAGAGAGCGTGCTTCTAACTCTTACCCTCCACTCGCTCAACTCCGCCTCCCTTCTCTAGAGCGTACACGTACGCCGATATACGCAGAATGTACAAGCCGGCCGAGAGTAGCGTGAAACCTACAAGAGCGCTCAGCAGGCTCGTGGCAACAAAACCAGCCTGCATGTACCCGATACTCCAGAGGAGCGTTAGTATAGACAGCGACAACAGGACTACTCCTATTACCAGGTAGACCAGGAACCTCACTATCTGCCTCAAGGCACAGCACCCAACATCTTGGGTATATACTCTACCAAGCTATAAAACACGGTGTAGTAGCTCTGGTAAGCCGAGACGACGCTTAGGGACCACGTCTCGAAGTCGGGGTGCATGAGAGACAGCCAGAGATCGCCGGTGGCCTTGAAAGTGTAGTATACGCCCCCCGCGTACGTTACCGCCAACATGACCAGGGATGCCGCAAGTAGCTGGCGGGGGGTGTCCATCAAAATAGAGTCCAGACCCCTCAAGACAATAGTGACTAGTATCCAGGAGACCAACGCTAGCACGACACTTGAAACCACAGGGGCGTATTCCTTGAGGAAGTAGAGCTGTCCCGCCAGGTAGTCTCCAAAGACCTCGTATATGGGCTGGTATAGGAGCGGGGCGAACGCGCTCGCGATGATCATTCCTCTCAGGCTCCCAAACACGGGGTTGTAAAACACGTTGATCGACTCCTCGTCTAGCAAGATGCTCAGCGCCATCTTGGCGTTGGGCTTCATGTAGAAGAAGAAGACTGTGAAGAACTCTCTAGCGGTGTAAAGCGCGTAGACTACTACCGCGATCAGAAGAAGCAACTTAAACAAGTACGTAGACGTGAGCAGTATGCCTAAGCCGGACGCCGCCGTCGAAGTAAGCGTCTCGTAGTACAGAACCCACAGCCTTGAAATAAGGAACGCGACCCCCGACAGCGAAGCGACGAATAAGAGTACTTGGAAAACAGCCAGGTGGCCGCTTCCCTGCCTGTACTTTATCCATCCATACTGGTTGATGTTGTAGTTCGAGACGAGGTTGTCGACGAACAGCAAGACGAAATAGCCCGCAAGCGCGGTTACAATCAACTTAAGGTCGCGGCCGGCGGGTAGCAGGGACAAGAAGATTAGAGTGATACCGTAAAACTGCGGCGATGCTGTCACAATAGTCACGACTACCAGGCCCCACGCGATCACAACCGTGAGTGTCGAGACCAGCCCCATGCCGGCGAAATTGATGGCGGGAAGGTTGAAGTTTACTATGACCGTGTAGTAGACTAGAGCGAGCGCGACCAGCCGGGGGACAGCCGCGACTAGGAGACTCCTATAGTTTGGCAACTAGATCACCGTATAGCCTGCGGGCCTCCTCGTCGAGGTCCCTCCTGGAGTCGCCCGCGTACCTCCTCGCCTCGTAGATCTCCGTGAGCCTTCCGAAAGACTGTGACAGCCCTCCCAGCGCGCTCTTCACGGCGTTGTAGTACTCGCGGTGAGTGTTGCTTGGTGAGAGCCTAACACCTGTCGCTCTCTCAACTTTCGCCACCGCTCTCCAGTAGTACTCCACTGCCTCTCCCCACCTCCCAGCATGCGCGATCAGCCTCTTCACTCTCCTCGCGGTCGGAGACCAGAGAGCACTCACCTTACCCACCAGCCTCGGGGCCAAGTAAGATAGCAGAATCGAGGTCGCAACAACCGTTGCAACTAGTACGATGGTCTGTAACCCCTCCGGGATAGACAGGTAGCTCAGTAGCGGAAACGCCGCGCTAGGGAGCCCCCCTATCCTCACGCCGCTTGTTGGGGTTTGGGGCTGACCTAGGTATGGGGGGATGAGGTTCGGTAGCTGGCTGGTTAAAGCCTTTAACGCGTCAGCCGCTACTCTCATAGACTCCGAGTCGAGTCTATCCGACAAGTTCGTGTATCCCTCTGAGCGGGCCAGTATAGAGAGGAGTTTTAGAGCCAGGGCGTAGTCGGCGGGCGTCAGCTTGCCTTGCCTCCAAAGCGTCTCGATCCTTTCGAGGGCGCTTAATATATCGCTCTCAGAGACACTCCTGTTCTCGAACATGTAGGAGAAAAAGAGTGATGTAAGCATGTTTTTCACATCTGTGTTGTTAAGCAGAGACAGTGCGTTGAGTATGTCGCTCTCGGTATAGTTCCCCGAAGAGAGGTGGAAGTAGGAGTACAGTACCTCGAGCGACTGGTTTAGAGAGGAGCTCGAGGCGCCCAGTTGAGAGGTCTGGTTTATCAGCGTTCCTATAGTGCTAGCGGCCTTCTGAGCCTCCGAGGCGCTCAAATTGCCTGATTGGAGCGAGCTTATTATCTCCTGCCAGTCGCTGAGGCTGGAGCCCGTGAAGCCGGGGGTGTGCCTGTAGGTCTCGAGAGCCTGAGCGCTCGCCACGGTGGACAAAGAGACGTATAGAAGGACTAGAAAGACTACCACGCCTCTAGTCAAGGCCTAGGCACCGGTACCCTGTTAGCTATCTCCTCGACAACTCTACTCGCGGTCAACCCCTCTACCTCGTACTCCGGCTTCAGGATTATCCTGTGGGATAGAGTCGGGACGAGGACCTGCTTCACGTCGTCCGGTATGACGTAGTTCCGCCCCTCGAGATACGCCACGGCCTTGGCCATTCTCAGGATGGCGATCCCAGAGCGAGGAGAGGCGCCGAGCCTCACCGCGTGGTGTCTCCTAGTCTCCTCGACTAAATTAGCGATGTACTGGTAAATCGCCTCGTCGACCTTGACGTCTCTCGCGCTCTTTATCTCGTTCAAGACCTCTTCTTTAGTCACGACCGGCTTGATCGACTCGACCCACGCCTCTATCTCGTCGACCTTCTTCAACATCTCGACAAACCCTTTCGTACTCGGGTACCCAGTCTCGATTTTCACCAAGAACCTGTCCAGCTGCGCCTCGGGGAGTGGGAATACGCCCTCCATCTCAATAGGGTTCTGCGTAGCTAGGACGATGAAAGGCTCGTCTAACCGGAATGTTTCGCCCTCAATGGTGACCTGCCTCTCCTGCATAGCCTCTAGTAGAGCTGACTGGGTCCTCGGCGAAGCCCTATTGATCTCGTCCACGAGTAGGATGTTGGTGAAGATAGGGCCTTTCACGAATTTGAACTCGGCTGTCTTCTGGTCGAAGATCTTGTACCCTATTATGTCCATCGGGAGCAGGTCTGGGGTCATCTGGACTCTCTTAAAGTCGAGCGATAGAGTCCTCGCTATTGTTTTCGCTATGGTTGTCTTGGCTACGCCTGGAACGCCCTCGATCAGGACATGGCCCCTGGCTATCAGCGCTGCTAGTATAAGTTTGACCTCTCTCTCCTTCTCGATCAGGTAGCCCGATCCCGTTATATATGAGTAAGCCTGCCTAAGCCCCATCCACTAAAACCCTTACTGACTACTAGGATAGACGGTCAAGATATATAACACTTTTATTGTAAACATTATCCATGGGAATGCTATGGAACAAAACTCAAACAGCGACGACAAGAGGCTTATCGCCTCTCTTATACAGAATACGAGGGCTAACATATCCGCCATATCCAAGAAGACCGGGCTGAGCCCTACCTCGATTAGAAACAAGTTGAAGAGACTCATCGACAAAGACATGCTCCAATTCAAGCCCCTCTTCTCAGCCAGAATGCTGGGAAGCGAGGCCGCTCTCCTCAGGATAAAGGGTGGGAAAAGAGAGGCTATCATACGGGTCTTGACCATGTGTAACCGGGTTCTAGGAGTGATGGTGGTCAACGACAACGAGGTCTTAGCAATGGTCTACGGCAGAGATAAGAGGGAGATCGCCAGCCTCGTGTCATTCATCAAATACATAGGGGAGGACGTAGACGAGGTAGAGATACACTACGGCAGACTTCCCAGCGACTTCATGATACCTCTCAAGAACGACGCCCCCAACTGCCACACATACATGAACGACGCAAACGTGAACTCGTTCTGCGGCAACTGCTTGCCCTCTCTACGTAGGAACAGGGCCTGACCCGTCTAAACGCCCGCCTTGTTGCCTGTTAAGGGTCTCTGAAGTCCTCGCTTGACTGGAGGCTCAATAAGTCTTCTACTAACGACAGTACGCTGTCGTAGTCGCCCTTCTTACGGACTTTGACCACCCGCCTCTTGAGAAAGGGGGCATCGCGTAGTATGTTCCTGACCGCCTCCTCTAGGAGCTTTCTACCCTCGCTGTTCAAGTAGTCGCCACTGAAGTAGACCTCCCTTCCCTCCACCAATATCCTGAGCAACCTGATCGCCTGGTCAATGCTCTTCTTCAACTCAACACCACTACACTATCGCCGTGTAGTAGCTGATTCGCGCGCACAGCCGCGTAAGCGCTCTCAGCAGGGTCGTAGAACACTATGTAACCCGAATAATAGCTGACGAGTTCCAGCGTCTTATCAGACAGCTCGCTAACCTTCCTCTCGGAGACAGCCCTTAGTAAGGCTGGGTCGTCAGCGTCTACTTTAACGAGTTTTCCGACTTCGAGTGCAAGCCCCTGCTGCGACAGCTTCCTGAGCTTGTTGACCAGCACGTTAACGTCTCTGGCCAAGTCCTCTTCTAGTACCTTCCTCAATTCAAACCTCAAGTGCTCCGTCAGCCCGCCGGTCCTTCCTAGTCTGAGCTCGAGACTTCTCGCCTCGTACGAACTCGTGGTCTCAGCTATGACGGTGCTGACACTGTGAGGCTGCTCAGCGAGCCTCTCGATGTACCTCCACGACCTGGTAGAGCCTACCTTGACCTTGCCGTGGAGTACCGTGGCGTACACAGAGTACCTACCCTCCCCCGCTAGAGCCTTGTCTAGCTGCCTGCAGTATTCCAAGCTACCAGTGCCTCCTAGCGTGAAGCACAGAGTGTAGAGCGCCCTAAGCGTGTTACGGTGCTTCGGGCAGAAACCCTGCGGGGTCACGACTGTCTCTACACAGTACTTACGAGAAAGCGGGTCGTCCTTCTCCGCGATGTCGCCCGTGTGCCACAAGCAGAACCTCTGGCTGGGCTCCTTGATCCTCACCTTGGTGCCCGGCCCTACTAAAAAGACGCTATCCGCGCCCACAGGCTGTAGGAGAAGGCCTTTGAAGCCGGTTCTGTACCTATCGATCAGAACCCTGCCCCCGGGCCCTCCACCCGGCACAAAGGACTGGAGGCTGAAAACCTTTACCTCCGAGGTGGACTCCAGCCTGGGCTCGAAGTAGACTAATCTCAGTATCAAGTCTTCGACCACTTCACGTTACACAGGGCTTTATCCTGAGAATACCCTTGTCGACCAGTATCCTCTCGAGTAGCGGGATTCCCTTGTCGCTCCCTATGGTGTTGTCTATCTCTACCAGCAACCTCTTCTCCTTGTAGTACTCTATGATCGGGCTGAACGTCTGGTAGTACACCTGGTACCTCCTCCTTATGACCTCTGGCTCGTCGTCACTCCTCCTCACCAGCTTTGCCCCGTCGTAGTCGCACGTCAAGTCGTTCTTAGGGGGGTTGTAAGTGAGGTTGTAGACCCTCCCGCAGACCGGGCAGACATACCTGTTGCTCAGCCTTCTCACCGCCTCTTCCTCTGAGATGTAAATGTGTATAGCGGCGTCTAGAGGGGTGATCTTCTCCAGCTCCTGGGCCTGCTTAATCGTCCTCGGGAACCCGTCCAAGATAAAGCCGCGCTTGGTGTCAGGCTCGCTCAACCGCCTCTTCACCACTTCGACTACGATCTCGTCTGGTACGAGCTCTCCCCTGTCTAGGTACTCTTTCACTTTCAGGCCCAGCTCAGACTTCTTGGCTACCTCGGCCCTGAAGATGTCGCCGGTGCTGATGTGCGGTATACAGTACTTCTTCGTAAAGTACTCCGAGTAAGTCCCTTTGCCGGCCCCCGGCGGGCCTATTAAGACGACTCTCAACCCCTACACCTATACTGGAACACTCTCTAGATTCCCCTCGGGTCTTTTATCCCTAACCAGTCCAATAGCCTGTAGAACGCCTTGACCTTGCTTATGGCCTTAACACCGGGCGGGCCGGGCCTCTTCGTGTAGAACGCGTTTACTTCGTAGACCGTCCCGTACAACCCCCTCTCCAGCGCTATTTTGCCCAGCCGTATAAGGTCTATTAATACGCCGACTATTGCTGGCTTGTCGTTCACCCTCATTATCACGTAGATCTCGTCCTTGAAATCTCCAAAGCTCATATACTCGATGATCATGGCGACGAACTTTTTGTCCCCGAGCGGCTCCAAGAAACCTGTAGGCCTGATGTAGTTCGGGGCTTCGTAACCCAGTATGTCGGACACCATGCTGCTCTTGGTCTTCTTCTTCATGATGTTCCTCTCGGGCTCTGTTAGGGCCAGGAAGTCGGTGTTGCCCCCGATGTTGAACTGCGCGATGGCTAGGACTCTCCTGTTCCGCTGGAACAAGTGCTCTAACAAGTCCGCTGTCAGGGGCGTCGCGCCCGTGGCCGCGTCGTCCCCGAACACCACCGCGTTGCTTGCCTTGTACAGGTCTACGAAGGCCTGGTCGGTCGCGATGGGCGAGGGTATAGCGTTGATGAAAACAGCCGGTTTAACCCTCCTAGCGTACTGTGCAACGGCGTAAGCGTACGCCTGGGACGCGGTCAGGTAGCCCTCTTTCACCCTCGCCTCGAGCTCGCCCACGTTGTGGATTGGCTCCACG
Source organism: Thermogladius sp. (assembly GCF_049970955.1). Classification (NCBI taxonomy): domain Archaea; kingdom Thermoproteati; phylum Thermoproteota; class Thermoprotei; order Desulfurococcales; family Desulfurococcaceae; genus Thermogladius; species Thermogladius sp. Next base: position 63,465 of record NZ_JBMFLY010000002.1, read on the forward strand.
GGCTCCGTGGTAATCACGTTTAAGAACACGTCGGCGTTGAAGCTCTTCCACTCGTCTACGAGCATCTCTATAGACTTTTCGAGCCCGTATTTCTCCTCGAGCCCCCTAGCCTTGTACGGCAACCCCTTCAAACTGCCAAGGTGTATCCCCCTCCTCACCTGGATCTCCTTCAGCCTGCCGGGGATGCTCGAAGAGTTAAAGTACTCCCTCGCTAGCTCGTAGGCCGTCTTGCCTATCTTCCTCTCGTCGACGTCGTAGGCGGCAACGATCTCGATCTCGTCGTACTTGACCGGGATCCAGTCTCTCAAAGGCACACCGTAGTCGGGTATCTCGTTCCTCTTCAGCCTCTCAAGGCCCACCTCCAAGTACGAGGCCGCCATGCCCTGACCTATTACCACGACCCTCATTTCAGACCACCTAGAGCCCTAAGCGTCTCCTCTAGGAACTTCAGCCCCTGGTTAAACGCCTCAATCCCCTTCTCGGTCACCTTATAATACGTCTCGTCCCCACCCGTGACCCTGGCTATAAGGCCCTCCCTGTGCATCCTGTAGACTACCGTGTAGACGGTTATGGCCGGCGGGTTGATATTGAACCTCGACTTGATCTGCTTCCGGACGTCGTAGGCTCTCATAGGCGTTTGGCTGTCGAGCAATACCCTTATCACGTACAACCAGAGGTTCTCGACCGTGAGCTTCCTCTTCAACCTCTCGAGAGCCCTCACTTTATCCAAACGTAGGACACCCTACTAGTGTATATTTACGGCCACAAATAAGGCTTACACCGCGTGCCGTGGACCAAGGGGGGTAAGAGGCTAGATATCCTTATGGGACCAGCCTTGTCCTGTCCCTAACGAAGAGCACCGCTTCCCTGATGTTGCTTAACCCCAGCATCTGCATCATGAGCCTTTCGATACCCAGCCCGAAGCCGCCGTGAGGCGGCATGCCGTACTTGAACGCTTCCAAGTAGAACGAGAAGTTGGCCGGGTCTAGACCCTTTAATCTCAGCGCCTCGACGAGCTTGTCGTACCTGTGCTCTCTCTGCCCACCGCTCGCGATCTCGAGCCCTCTGAAGTCGAGATCGAACTTCCTCGTGTGGTAACCGTCCTCTTCTCTCATGTAGTAGAACCCTGTGGACTGCCACGGGAAGCCTACTATGAAGTAGAGGTCGTGTCCCTTCTCGGACATGATCTTCCCCAGCTCCCTCTCCGCGTGGTCGCTCAGGTCCTCTCCCTCGGGTACCTCTATTCCGTTGCTCCGAAGTATGTCCACTGCTTCCTCGAATTTGAGGCGCTTAAACGGGGTGGAGACGCGGGGTAGCTCTACCCCGAGGACCTCGAGCTCCTCTTTGTTTCTGTCCCTGACGTAGTTGATAATGTAGGCGACCAGGTTCTCTAGCGTGTTCATTACGTCCTCCACGCCCTCTATAAAGCCCTGCTCGACGTCGATACCCCAAGACTCGTTCAAGTGTCTCACAGTGTTGAACTTCTCGGCTCTGAAGTAGGGGGTTATTTCGAAAACCCTCGGGATGGAGGACACGAGTATCTGTTTGTACAACTGGGGGCTCTGGCTCAAGTAAGCCTCTCTTTCGAAGTACTGGACCTTGAATAAGGTGGCACCGCCCTCCGCGCCCGCGGCGACTATCTTGGGGGTGTGGACTTCCATGAAGCCGTTGTTTAACAGGTACTCCCTGGCCGCCTGGACAATGCTCTGCCTGATCCTGAATATGGCCTTCTCGGCGGGGTTCCTTAGAAGTAGCCACCTGTACTTAATCCTGGTCTCTAGCAGAGACGGCACTTTGCCCACTAGCTCGACGGGTAAGGGCTCAACAGGCTCGGCGTAAACTTTGATAGACTTCACCTCGAACTCCGTGCCCCTCTTGCTCTTCTGCTCCTTAGCAGGCTCGCCTTCGAAGCAGACAGCCGAGCCCAGAGGCAGGTTACTCAAGGTTTTGTACAGGTCTGGGTTCACGTCCTGTTTACCTACTAGAACATACGGCCTGACGTCTCCACCCGACACCTCGACGATCACAACCTTACCGATCGTCTTACTCCGCAGTACCCAGCCGCAAAGCCTCATCTCTGACACCACCAAATAGGAGCCGATCAAAATTTATAAAGGATGCTGGGTGTATAATTATTATGAGGCCAGATACCCCCTAAGCCCCACCTATACCCGGGGATTGTCTAGTAGTTCGCTCACGGTATCCATCGATTTCCCCGGACAGGGTGGGGATGCCACCTGTATAGGTGGCGGGGGTAGGCCAGTTCTACGCCCGGCTTCGCCTTATTTAAAGTCTCGCGGTATAAAGTCTCTTGATGGATGGTATACTTGAAGACCAGTAAAGGCGGCAAGGTGAAGTATAAGCCGCTGACGGAGTTTCTCAAGAAGGCCGAACCGGCCCAGGCCAGCCAGCCGGATAGCGCTGGTGATCGCGAGACAGGGCTTTCGAGTATCGAGGAGATCGTAAGGGCTTTCACCGAGGAGAAAATGGCGAAGAAAGCAGAGGTTTCCAAGGAGGTGGAGGCCGAGCAGAAGGCCACCATAGCAGTGGACGTCCTGAGCAAGATAGCTAGTAGTCCGTCGTTCAAGAGGATAGAGTGCGAAGCCAACGGAGTCTGCAAGGACGGCGTCCGGGTGGGAGACAAAATCGTAGACGAGTACGGCATTGAGAGGAAGAGGGGTTTCCTGAACACGACAAGGCTCCCTATCTTCCTGGACTGGGTTTCGGAGACGGCTAACGTAGAGCGCCTCACCGACAAGACGTTAGTCGTGAAGACGAACAGGGGGGCGCTCGCAGTAGTTCCAGACCACTTCTTGTGCGAACTCCAGTACAGGTACGGGATCACTATTCTAGGCCTGGAAGAGAAGTGCAGGGACTACAAGCCCAGTATCGGTAGGCAGTATAAGCCCAAGAGTAGGAGGAAGAAGTAGTGTAAAAAAAACGAGACTGTGCGAGAGTAGGCGTCCGTCTAGGGCTATTGTTCTGGTGGCAGGTAGTAGAACCTGGGCTCCTGGTCTACGGACATCAGCTTCGGCGTCCTCTTCCTCCTCCTCTTCCTCGTTCTCCTAGGCTCCCACTTCATGCCCGGTAGTCCGAGACTTCCGTCCGGGTACTCCATGATGGCTTTCAAGGCCAGGAGGTGGTTTACAGCCTTCCTAACCCTGTCCTCACCGGCTAGACCGCTGAACTCCTTCACGATCTCGTCGAAGTACATTGGACGCCCCTTCTTCTTGATCGCCTCTAGCACCATGTCCGGTAGCTCCTCGTCTCTCGGAGCTATAGCGACGATCACGTCATTATCTTCATGTATGACTTTACCATTAACCATACGTCTCACCCAATATAAGGTAGTGGGATAACAGATATTTAAACTTTGATTATAAGCAAATCCCACAATTTTTTGCCGAAGGTTAAATAGCTTGACCGGCTATTAAGTTTACACGGGCATAGACCTTTTAAGGTGGTGGGCATACCGGTAAAGGCGCTGCTCGCCGAGAAGGGGAGTAGAGTACTCTACATGGGCAACGAGGCTATAGCGAGGGGCGCCCTTGAGGCCGGCGTCTGCTACTTCGCGGCATACCCGGGCACGCCTTCTACCGAGATTCTCGAGTCCGTAGCAGAGGTCGCAGAGGACGTTGGGGTCATAGCTGAGTGGAGTGTCAACGAGAAAGTGGCCTACGAGTCCGCCTACGCCGCGGCCATCGCCGGGGTGAGGAGCCTCACCGCCATGAAGCACGTGGGGGTGAACGTCGCTGCCGACATACTCGTTAGCAGCGGCTACTCGGGTACCAAGGCCGGTTTCTTGGTCGTTTCAGCTGACGACCCCAGCGCGCACAGCAGCCAGAACGAGCAAGACAACAGATGGTACGGGTACCTGGCCCACATCCCGGTGGTGGAGCCGAGTAGCGTGAGAGAGGCGTACAAGCTCGTCAAGGTCGCTCTAGGGTTGAGCGAGAAGTACCAGCAGCCTGTGATGTTTAGGACTACAACCCGCGTTAGCCACAGCCGGCAGTACGTGGAGCTCGAGGACAACATACCAATAACGAGGGTCTGCAGGGGGGTGTTCGACAAAGACTTGACGCGTTGGGTCTTGATCCCGGCGCACGCGCGGCTAATGAAGGAGAGGGCGCTGAAGGTGTGGAGGAGTATTGAGGAAGCGGACTGGGGACCCCCACTAGTCGAGGTCCTGAACCCGGGTAAACGCAAAGCTATCATAGCCTCTGGTCTCGCTTTCGCCTACGTATCCGAGTCGCTCGAGAGGCTCGGGGCCTGGAGCGAGGTTACGGTCTTGAAACTGAACCTCACAGTGCCACTACCGGTTAAGCCTGTACTTAACATAGCTGGTGAAGCAGAAGAGATCCTCGTCGTAGAGGAGCTCGACCCTGTTGTCGAGACTAACGTGAGGAGTGTTCTAGGGAAGCACGGGGTTCGGGCCAGGGTTCTGGGCAAGGAGCTGATCCCGGAGAGCGGAGAGCTCAGCACAGACAGGGTCCTACCGGGTGTAGCCAAGTTCCTGGGGATCGAGTATACGCCCCCGCCCCCGCTCAAGGTTGAGGAGCAGGCTATGGTACCGCCGAGACCCCCGGTCATGTGCCCAGGCTGCCCCCACAGGATGACTTTCTACGTCCTAAAGATAGCGGCGAACAAACTGAAGTTGAGAAACGTCGTGTACACGGGCGACATAGGGTGCTACACGCTCGGCTACCAGAAGCCCTTCGAGACGCAAATGACGTGCTTCGAGATGGGGGGCTCGATCGGCATAGCACACGGCATCAGTAAGGTAGTTGAGGACCCCGTTGTGGCGGTGATAGGCGACTCGACATTCTTCCACGCGGGTATACCAGGCTCTGTAAACATAGTCTACAACAGCGGCAGGGCCATGATAGTCGTGCTTGACAACTACACTACGGCTATGACGGGCCACCAGCCGCACCCGGGTACAGGGCTCTCCGCGACGGGTAGTCGTGCGCCGGTCGTCGAAATAGCGGACGTACTGAGGTCCGTTGGGTTCAGGGTCTATGTCATCAACCCGTTGAGGATCAGAGAATCTATCGAGACGGTTGTTAGGGCCTTCCAGGACTACCTGAACGGTGAGAAGGTCGCTGTAGTATCGAGGATGAGGTGCTCGCTCGAGGCGTACAGGCTTTCAAGGGAGACGGGTATTATGCTCCCCGTCTACGCCATAGACGAGAGCAAGTGCACGGCCTGCATGGCGTGTGTAAACCTCGTCGCGTGTCCAGCTATAGTCGTTCCAGAGGGGGCAAAGAAGCCGGTTATATTGGAGGACATGTGCCTTGGTTGCGGCCTGTGCGCGCACGTTTGCCCGTTCAAGGCAATTTACGTGAAAAGACCGGGTGGTGAGGGCTGGGAGAAACTGTACAGCGAGAGGTTCGTCGAGGGGGCGGGTTGAGGTGTCCGGGAGGCTCAACGTGCTGATAGTCGGGGTCGGCGGTCAAGGAGTCCTCACGCTGGGGAGCCTGATAGCGTGGGCGTCAACACTCTCGGGCATCGATGTTACGGTCGCTGAGACCCACGGTCTGAGCCAGAGGGGTGGAAGCCTGGCAGTCCACGTGAGGCTGAACAACAAGGACGCCCCGCTGATACCCGTCGGCGAGGCAGACCACGTAATAGCGCTGGAAGCTCTAGAAGCGCTGAGGTACCTGTCCTATGCAAGGAGAGGGGCTGTCCTGGTAGTCAACCGCCTAAGGCTGCCCCCTCCTCTCACGAACCCGCCTGGACTAGACGTCATAGAGGGGGCGCTGCGCAAGGCCTTTGACGGGTCAGTCTACGTTTACGACGCCGACAGCGAGGCGAAACAGGTGGCCGGCTCCACTCTCTACTCGAACACGCTCCTCCTCGGAATATCCCTCGCGGTCGACGAGAGGCTGAGGAGAGTGGTCGGCCCGGCCAAGGTGGAGGAGGCGATAAAAACCCTCTTCTCAGGCAGAGCGGCGGAGGCTAATTTAAGAGCCTTCAACCAGGGTTTAAAGATAGGGTTCAGCCTTGCAGGAAGTAGAGGAGCTGGTCAAGCTGCTAGATAGGGCCATAGACTCGATAGACAAGATTGAGGAGCTGGTAGCTAGGCTCACACTCGATACAGAGACGTCGAAGGGGGTCGTCTTCCAGATATATCAAAATCTGGTCGAGGCCAGAGAAAGCGTCGTCAGGGCTAGGCTGATCGCGAGGTCGCTGACCGGCTAAAGTGGTCGTATGATAACCTTCGGAACGAGAGTCTTCGAGAACGTGAAGGACAAGGAGATAGTCCACTTCGGTAGATTCAAGATCAGAGGGTTGTGCGTAGCCGATACTGTTCTACTCCACGGGTCCGGCTCGGGCGACTGGGTTGTAGGTGACACCTGCCTCATCCTAGCGGCCGGGGGGCTCGTCAGGCTGAAGAGGGTCGACTGTGTGAAGGCCTTCTTACTCGGGCTTAGAGGTAAAGTCGTGGTGGACGCCGTCTCCGCCGAGCTGGTCGTCTCCAAGAAGGCGGTTGTGGGCAGCCTCAGAGCAGAAACGGCGGTATTCGGGCAGGAGACTTTCGTCGGGTCTGTAGAGTCGCGTCGAGCCGTGTTCCTCGACCCCCACGTCTGGTTTAAAAACGAGCCGTCGATTAATATAGTTGAGTACAGGTACAGCGTGACCGGTTAGTAGGGCGCCCTCAATGGATCTAGTGGGTATCGACAGGAGAGCTGTCGAGAAGGTCGGAAGGGTTCTCAAAAAGCATTCAATCAACCTACCCAGACTCGACCTCTACGACCAGCGCTTCTACCCACCGGCTACGGCAGACGAGGAGAGCGTTGCAAGGTACTTCGTCGTCATGGTGGCCATGGATCACAGGCTTAGTAGGCCTGGAAGGCCCTACGAGGCCTGCCTGGAAGACGGCTGCTACCACGGGGCCGACCTTTTGTACAGGCTCGGCAAGTTGAAGTTCGACGAAGACCCCTCTTTCTTCGACCCCGCGAGGCTTGCGGAGGTCAAGGTTGAAGACGTGGTGAAGTGGTTGAGCGTAGGGGGTGCCACGCCGCCAGACCCAGAGGTCAGGGCGTTGCTGCTACGGGACCTCGGGTTTAAGCTGACAAGGCTTTGGGACGGCCAGGTAACAAAACTCATAAAGTCCGCTGGAGGGAGGTTGAGGGGGACCCCGAGCGAGCAGGGCCTGGTCGACCTCATGAGGGTTTTCAGGGCCTTCGAGGACCCCGTCGAGAAGAAGACCATGCTCCTAGCGAAATTCCTGGCTGGGCGCGGCTTGTTCAACCCAGTAGACGAGCTCGATGTAGCTGTAGACAACCACCTGACCAGGCAGGCTATTAGGATCGGCCTGGTCGTCGTCTCAGGCGAGCTCTGGGACAAGATAAAACGGGGGGTCGAGATCTCCCGCGACGAGGACGTGTTACTGAGGTTAACGGTGAGGCTGGCTTACAGGCACCTGTCGAGCGCGGCGGGCATCCGGGCCAGCGCCTTAGACGACTTCTTCTGGCTCCACGGAAGGACGGTCTGCTTAAGAGACAAGCCGGAGTGCGACAAGTGTATTCTAAGAAACGTGTGCGCGGCGTTTAGAAACAAGAGTTTCATGGTCAACGAGCCCACGTACTACAACACGTGGTTCTACTAGCGGGGGTCGAACGTGCCGGGCGAGGTCAGGCTCAAAGACGTTTTGTCGATGGGGAGGCTAGAGAGAATCGTGATGGAGTACTTCATCAAGAACATCAGCGTGGGGGAGATCATAGCTCTGATCGAACTGAGGGAGGAGGTTAAGAGGAGGGCTTCGAGAGGGGAGAAAGACCTGGTACCCGAGTTAGACGACGTGGTTATAGAGAGAGAGGTCTCGAGAGTCATATCGAGGCTCATAACAGCGGGGTACCTGGAGTACAAGGGTGGCGTCTACAACTTGTCAAAGCCGCTAATAGAGGAGTTGAAGAAGAAGTTGGGGAGGCTGGACCCAGGGATCCCGAAGAACATAGAGAGCTTAGCCTGATCACTCGCGCAAGGGGTGGGAGCGCCACTTTTAACGCTTAGTGTAGCGGAACCAGTACTGTCTTCCTCGAGCTCTTCCCAAGCCTGTAGTACAGCTCTAGGACTTTGTTCGAGTCCCCTCGAAAGACGAATATGTTGAGGCACACCCCTCTCGTGTGGTTGTGATAGTAGCTAACGACTATGTCCTTGAACTCCTCCAGCCTAAGGCTGGGCTCCCCCTCGGTTACAGCTATGCAGACGCCTAGACACTCGTGCTTGTTCTTAAAGTGGGACATGTCTTCAACGTACTTCTCCAAAGCCGTTGCTACCACGCTAGACCTGTCTAACCCGCACTCTCTCGATATTTTGTCAAGCTCGCAGGCCAGCTCCTCGGGTAGGCTTACGCCAAATCTCCTCCTCTTCACGCCCTCTTCACCAGTAAGCTAGCAATGTACATTAGGAGCATTATTAAGCCGGCCATGCCCGTGGGCGCCAGGTTGAGCAGGATGCTCAGGTGAAGGCCTACCAAGCTGGCGACAAGACTCGATACTACCGCTATGTAGACCGCCCCCCTGTAGCTCCTCGCAAGAGAGAACGCGATTGCTGGGGGCATAAGTATGAAAACGTGTTCCATGATATACCCTGCGATTTTCAACATGCCAACGGTGTTGACGCCGAGGAGGGTGTACGCCAAGAGGTCGTAGACCCTCGTGTCAACCCCTGCGATCTTGACCGCGACTCTGTCCAAACCTATCGAGGCCTGCTCGTGGTATGTGAAGATAAACGCTGCTAGTGTAAGGACGGTCGCGAGTACGCATGTAATCACGTCGCTGTAGGTAGCTAGTAGCGGGTCTCCAATTATCAGACTCGCTATGTTGTACGCCACGGGTACTCTCGTTAAGACAAAGTACGCTGCCAGTACGCTTAGCGATGTAGTGGAGCCTACGAAGACCGATGTGGCAATAGAGGGGTCTACACGCCTGTGTATCATGTAGCCGACTATGTAGGTCAGCCCAAGACCCACTACTATGGAGAGAACGATCTCCAACCCCCTCCACAGAACATACGATAAGTAAATCCCCAGCGTCACAGCTAGAAAGCTGACGTGCGGCATCTCAGAGGCTAGGAAGAAGAGCCTCCTGTAGGCAACGATAACGCTCACGATCGCGAAGCCGACCGATGCGGATACCATCACTAAGACCCACAGGGGGTTGTACATCGTCGAGAGGCCGAGCGCGTAGAGTAGAGTAGCGGTTAGTAAGCCGGCTAACACGAGTTCTTGCTTCATCTACGGCTCACCAAGAGGTATACCGCGAGGCCAACTAGCACCACTGCGGCTAGGACTATCATGATAACGCCTAACCACGAGGGCCCGGACGGCGTAATCTCGTGTACGGTCTCCGTAGCCGTGGTCAGCGACGTGTTGGCGATCTGGGTGTAGACGTAGGCCAGCTTGTCGAGGATGGAGTTGGGGTAGATCGCGCCATACAGCTTTATTACTTTTACGCCGTATGAAGCAGCCACACTCTCCAACCGAGTCGAGGCCGTCGGGTTACCGCTTCCATAAGCTGTCACGAGCACGTACGCAATACTGCCGTTTCTCATCATTTCCTGGTACGTGGAGAGCTCGCCCGGTGTGGCGGGTAGGCCCTCCTCCTTCATCACTAGGCCAACCATGTCGAGCCCGAGCCATTTAGCGACGTAGACCGTGTAAGGCAGGTCTCCAATGGCCTTACCTCTGAGAGGGGGCGTCGACACGTACAAGCCGGCTACACGGGCGGTAACGTTTAGAGCCCTGCTCATATAACACTGGGACGCCGCTGGGTTCAAAGAGGCGAGGGTCTCGGAGACGTTTCTAACGAAGGCAATGTAGTTTAGAGGGTAGTATATTGGCATGTGGTAGTCTGGCTGCCCAGTAGATGGGTTGGTGAAGATCGTAAGCCCTGGTATCTCGAGCACATCGATTAGCACTCCCTTGATCACTCCACTCCTCCAGAGTTCTTCTATCTTCTGCTCGAAGCCAGTGTGACCTGTAGATACGATCAAGTCGGCTTGCTGCAACTTAGCTATGTCTCCCGGCGTTAACGAGTACTCGTGCGGGTCTACACCGGGGGGTAACAAGCTTTCAACAACGTCCCCTTCACAAACTAGGTTCTGGACGTCGTACTTAAGTCCTGGAAACGTCGTAATTACCCGGATAGTTCTATTAGTAGCGGCGCTACCAGGAGCACTAGCAAGCAGTACTACCGCGACTAAACTAATAGCAACGATGGCGAGGTACCTCACGGGCAACCCCGTTGTGCACAATCTATTGTGTGGGTTTAAAAGGCTTGTGCACAATTAGAATACGTCAGGGTGGTCCGAGTAGTGGAGATCACGCTTGTTGATTTGACGGTCAAACGGGATAACACGCTTGTCTTAAGCGACTTGAACGTGGATTTTAAAGGGCCGGGGTTGGTTCAGGTCATAGGCCCTAATGGCGCCGGTAAGACCACTCTCCTCCTGGCAATACTTGGGTTTGTTAAGCCCGTCAAGGGGAGGGTCTTGATAGATGACGTCGACGTCACGTCTAAGCCTGAAATGTTGAAGGGGAGGGTCGGGTACATGCCCCAGACCTCCGAGTTGGAGTTGAACGCGCCTTTTACGGTCTGGGAGCTCGTGGACTGCTGTTATAGACTGTATAGGCCTTGGCCCCGGCTATTCAAGAGAGACAGCAAGGCCGTTAGAAACGCCCTCTTGAGGGCCGGCTTGACCGAGGAGTTGTGGCATAAGAGGGTGTCTGAGCTTTCTGGTGGGGAGAGGCAGAGAGTCTTCCTTGCGAGGACGCTCGTTGCCGACCCACCTATACTCCTCCTCGACGAGCCGCTGGCGAACATAGACCCTCAGGGTAGGGCGCTGTTGGCAGAGATCCTCGGAAGGCTGAGCGAGGAGAAGTTAATAATAGTCACGTCCCACGACCCATTGATCATGGTGAAGTGGACTAAGATGATCCTCATACTGAACAAGACGCTGTACGCCTACGGTCCCCCCGAAGAAGTGCTCGTGCCAGAGGTCTTAAGCAAGTTCTACGGCCTCGGCTGGGAGTGGGTGGAGAAGGGGGTCCACATATACGACACCCACAGGTAAACCCCTGCTGAGGGCCCTCGAAGGAGAGTTTGTTGTATACGATGGCCACGGGTGGTTGGTGAAGGGGTTCCAGCACAAGCCCGGTTGGCTCGTCGCCTACCCCAGATACGACCTCGTCAACAGGAGGAAAATGGAGCGCCGTGAGATCGAGAGGCTTCAAAGCTCCCACGAGTCGTGGTGGGACTGCCTTAAGTTGAGATTGCCGTTGATACCCTTAGACAAGGTCTCAAAGCCATTCACGGGACTGAAAACTCCCGTCCTCCGGCTTCTCTCGTATCTGCTAGACTTCGACGAAGAGGATATGGAGGTGACTGGGAGTTATTTAGTCGACCCCCACGAGGCCGGCGATGTCGACATCGTATTATACGGCGCTGACGAGTCTACAGTGGAAAGGCTCGAAGCACTGGTATCTAGAGGGGTCTTGAAGAGGGCCGGGCTCTGGCACTCGCTGAGAGAGTACTACACCAAGCACGTGGGTCGGGTCGACCTCGACCTATACCTGGCATTGAAGGCCAGGACGCTACTCCACCTGTCAGTACATGGCGTCGTCGTGAACTTGAGACCGTATAGGTACAGAGCCGGTTGGCACACATGCGTAGACAGGGTTGTAAAAAGGGCTAGCGTAAGGGGTGTCATCGAGTTGAGGGACAGGGCGACCCCTATACTGCCAGCTCGTAGAAGAGCGTTTATTGGTGGTGAAGAAGTCGTGTTCGAGACGCACAGGGAGCTCTACGCAGAGCTGCCACCGGGGGTGTACTACGTCGAGGGGGAGATAGAGTATAGGGAGAGCGGGGTGTACATAGTAGCCGACAGAGGAAGGGTGTGGATGAAAGGGAGGGTATGAGTGATGAAAGAAAAAGAGGTCTGGTGAAAACTCTACGGCTTCACGCCAGCCTTCTTTATAACGTCGTACACGTAGTCGGGCGTTAACGGGTGTTTGTTGACGAGCTTGTTGGCCTGCTTGCTCCTGAGGGCGTTCACCACGGCGTTGGCGATTGAGGGGGCTATAGCCACTATAGATGGCTCGCCCAGCCCCTTCGCGCCGAACGGCGCGTGGTAGTAGCCGGCCTCGACGAAGTAAACGTTGAACTTCTCGGGGACGTCCATGGCCGTGGGTATGTGGTATGTGCTCAAGTTGTTGTTCATAAGCCTACCCGCCGAGTCGTAGTACAGGTCCTCCATCAGTGCGTAGCCCATGCCCTGGATGTAGCCTCCAATAGCGTGAAGCTCCGCACCGGTCCTGTTGATAACCCTGCCGATGTCGTAGACGGTGGTCGCCTCCTTTACTCTCACCACGCCTGTCTCGAGGTCTACCTCGACGTCGCTCACAACGGCACCGAAGGTGTACGTGAAGTACGGCGCGCCAGTACCGGTCTCCTCGTCCCACTCGGCTGGCGGCGCCCTGTAGAAGCCGAACTCCTGGAGCGGCACGCCTTTCCAGAAGGCCTGCTCGACTAGCTCCCTCCAGGTGATCGCGTGGGACGGGTCGTCCTTGCAGTACACCTTGGGTGCCTCGATGACAACGTCGTCGGGTGAGGCGCAGCCGAGAAGCTCCGCAGCGAGCTTGTTCAGCCTCTGCCTCAGCTTGTATGCGGCTACGAGCGTAGCGTTGCCGCCCATGACCGTCGACCTAGACGCCACCGTTGGACCGGCGTCCGGCGTCGCGGCCGTGTCGGCCGCCTCCACTTTAATGTAGTGAGGCGGTACTCCCAGGACCTCTGCGAGGATGTTGATCAAGCCCTGTATCGCGCCTTGGCCCATGTCTGTCAGGCCGGTCCTGAATATTATAGAGCCGTCCCTCTGAATGATCACGGAGGCGCTGGAGTAGTCGGCGCCCTCGGCACCGATGCTGTTCCCGTGGTAGAATATCGCTATGCCTATACCCCTCCTCACGGGGCCTGCGAGCGAGGCGTACAGTCTCCTCTTCTCGTACCAGCCGCTCAGCTCCACAGCCTTCTTGATGACCTCTTCCGCCCCGACGCCGTGGTCTAGTAGCTGGCCGTGTACGGTCCTGTCGCCGTTCCTCAGCACGTTCTTTAGCCTCAGCTCGACTGGGTCCATGCCGAGCTCTTCTGCGAGCAGGTCCATCTGCCTCTCGACCGCAAAGGTGACTTGTGGGTTGCCGAACCCTCTGAACGCACCGCCGGGTATCTTGTTGGTGTACACCGCGACTACGTCGACTTTGGCGTTCCTGACCCTGTAGGGCCCGGTGCTGTGTACTACTGCTCTCCATGCCACGAACGGGCCGAGGCTTGCGTAGGCGCCCTTGTCTAAGATGACCTTCGCCTCGACCGCTAGTAGAGTCCCGTCTCTGGCGGCCGCGTGCCTGTACCACGATATGGTTCTGTGCCTCTTCGTGTGGCCTATGATCGACTCCTCCCTCGTGTGGATCAGTACGGCCGGCCTCTTCAGCCTGGTCGCAACGAGTGCGACCTTCGCCGCTATCTCGTTGCCTACGTCTTCAGCTCCGCCGAAGCCGCCTCCTAGCGCGGGGGCTATGACTCTGACCATGTTGTACGGTAGGCCCAGGACGTTGGCCACGGCCTTCCTAGTGTCGAAGGGGCACTGAGTCTTGGCGTATATGGTAACGCCTCCGTCGGGCTCCGGTATAGCAATAGCCGCCTCGGGCTCTAAGTAGGCGTGTTCTTGGAACGGCGTTTCGTACTTGTTCTCTACCACCACCGCGGCCTCCTTAAAGGCCTTCTCCACGTCACCCACTCTGATCTTGTACCTCGTCAGTATGTCCGTGCCGCGCTCGTCGTGTATCAGCTCGTGGGGCTTCTCCTCGAGGGTCTCGGGGTCGATTATCTCGAGCGGGTCCAGGTAGACTTTGAGGGGCTCGTAGTCGACCTGTACGAGCTCGCCCGCTTCTCTAGCGTTCTCTAGAGACTCCGCTACTACTAGCGCCACGGTGTCGCCTATGTACCTTACCTTCCTGTCCGCGAGCAGTGGTTGGTCTGGTATCACGTAGCCGACGTCGTTGATCCCGGGGACGTCTTTGGCCGTGAACACGGCGAGTACTCCTGGATACTTAAGGGCGTCGCTGTAGTCAACGCCCTTGATCTTCGCGTGGGCGTACTTTGCCCTCACGCTGTAGACGAACACCGGGTTCTTGACGAACTTTAGCAGGTCAGCAGTGAATATCGGCTGGCCTGTTATCTTGGCGATCGCGTCCCAGCGTACGACGTTCTTGCCTATATACTTGAACTCCTCTGTCTTCTTGTCCTTGTACTTGTAGAACACCTCCTCGACGATCTCAACGTAGTCGGGCTTACTCATGCCCGTCACCTCGCGAGGACCTTGAGGTGGTACTTCTCCTTGACCTCCCTCTCGTCAAAGTATACTTTACCCTCCTTGAGGTACTTAGCGGCCCTCTTCACGGCCTCGAAGTAATACGGGTAGCTACCACACCTGCACAACACGCTTGACAGCCACTCACGTATGGTCTTATCGTCGGGGTCGCTGACTCTGTCCAGTAGCGCCTTCGTCACCATGATGAAGCCTGGTGTACAGAACCCGCACTGGACACCCCTTGCTTCAATGAAAGCCACCTGTATAGCATGCATCTTACCGGCAGGTGCCAGCCCCTCTAGTGTCGTTATCTCAGCACCGTCCAGTCTCGAAGTCAACGCGAGGCAGCTGTGAACCGGGTTTCCGTTGACCAACACAATGCAGCTACCGCACTCTCCCCTACCACAGCCCTCTTTGACGCTCATGAGCCCTAGCCTGTAGCGGAGGGTGTCGATGAGCCTCTCCAGCGGAGGGACGTCGAGCTCGTACTTAACGTTGTTGACTGTGAGAGTGACCTTGACCATCTACCTCACCCCCTTCACCCTCTCGTACGCGAGTTTCAGACCCCTCTTCAAAGAGACCTTGGACATTTCAAGCCTGTAATCGGCTGTTGTCCACCAGTCTGTAATCCTCGACATCTCCGAGGGTAGCACCTTCTCCGCTGCCTCCTCTAGTAGGTCGCTCGTGAAGGTCTTCCCCCTCAAGAACTCCTCGGTCTTCAGAGCCCTCGCTGGGATCCTCTTACCTGCGACCATGTCGAAGGATATCCTGACGTCCTTTATCGTGTCTCCCTCTAGGTGTAGGTAGGTCGCCTCGGTGACTATGCCGGCTATCAGTATCTCCCTCCTATCGAACTTGACGAAAGAGCTGCTCGAGTCCAGCGGGGGTTCCCTGAAGACCACTTCTGTGACGAGCTCGTTGGGGTTGAGAGCCGTCTTCCTCTTGTCGAGTACGAACTCGCTGAGCTTGAGCTCTCTCACGCCCTTCACGCTCTCTAGCCTAACGGACGCGTCGAAGACGAGCAGTAGCGTAATGTAGTCGCTGTACTGCGTCGCGGCGTTCAGGTTGCCGCCGATCGTAGCCTCGAACCTGAGCGCCATAGTCCCAAACTTGTCGTAGACGTCTACGAACCCGGCGAACCTCTTGTCTCTGTGTAGGATGCTCTGGCTCAGCTCGTACACCGTGGTCAAGGCGCCGATCCTCACGATGCCGTTCTCGACCTTGACGTAGGATAGCTGCTTTTTCAACGGGTACAAGTCGAGGAGGTACTTAGGCGGCTTTATCTTCTTGTCCCTTATCAGCAGCAGTAGCTCTGTGCCGCCCGCTATGGGCTTTACATCGGGGGCGTTCTTGTCTAGGAACTCGAGGGCGTCGCTGAGGCTCTTCGGCTTGTATATACTAACAAGCTCTATACCCACCACCCTTAGTTGTCAACCCTTTATAGAGGGGCTGGTATAAAATTCTTTACATTTGTCCACC
Organism: Thermogladius sp.; assembly: GCF_049970955.1. Lineage (NCBI taxonomy): Archaea > Thermoproteati > Thermoproteota > Thermoprotei > Desulfurococcales > Desulfurococcaceae > Thermogladius > Thermogladius sp. Next base: position 79,314 of record NZ_JBMFLY010000002.1, read on the forward strand.
GCGTAACGGGAAAGTAAGCAATTTATACTCAACCTCGTTAATAGTCTAGGGCGAGGCGAGCTGGGTGAAGGTCTGTAACAGTATACTGGACTGCATCGGGAACACGCCGATCATAAGGCTGTCGAGGGCTGTCCCCAGCGACGTGAAAGCCGAGATATGGGGTAAAATGGAGTTCTTGAACCCGACCGGCAGCGTGAAAGACAGGATGGCCTACTACATGATAAAGAAGGCTATGGAGAAGGGCGAGCTGAAGCCCGGTATGACGCTGGTAGTGCCGACTACCGGTAACACCGGTATAGCGTTCTCCGCGATCGGCTCGTTCATGGGCTTCAAGGTCCTGATAGTCATACCCGAGGAGATGAGCGCCGAGAGGTTCATGTTAATGAAGCTGTTCGGAGCAGACTTCCTGTTCACGCCTGGTGGAGAGAGCGATGCCGGGCTCGCGTTGGAGAAGGCCAAGAAGCTCGCCGCCGAGAACCCTGACAAGTACTACTTCTTCGACCAGTGGAGCGATGAGGCCAACGTGCAGGCACACTACGAGACCACGGGTAAGGAGATACTACAGCAGGTGGGGTGCCCCGACGCCTTCGTGGCCCAGGTGGGTACAGGCGGGACTCTGATAGGAGTGGCCAAGAGGCTGAAGGAGGAGTGCAAGAAGGTGATAGTTGTAGGAGCAGAGCCCGCCGAGTGCCCTGTCGCGGCGCACTGGTTCAAGGAGGGTAAGCCGGGGCCCTGGGGTAGGCACGAGATCGAGGGTGTAGGCGACGGCTTCGTCCCGGACATTATAATGAGGTACAAGCACCTCCTAGACGACTTCGTGACGGCCAGTAGCGACGAGGCGATTCAGATGGCGAGGAGGATTGCCAGGTTGGAGGGCCTGCCGGTCGGGATCAGCAGCGGCGCCAACGTGGTCTCCGCGATCAAGGTGGCCCAGAAGTACAACCTCGGCAGCGGCTCGAAGGTCGTCACCATACTCCCTGACTACGCAGCGAGGTACTTCTCCACAAGGCTATTCAAGAAGAGGAGAGAGATCGCTAGGAGAGACCAGCTTTTAGGCGAGCTAGACCTATAGCCTTTTTTCTCATTTCTCTACTCTCACTCCTCTCCACTCGCCTCCTGAACTTGGGTTTAGAGACCCCTGTTTTAAGTGAACGGCATACCCATCTAGTTGAGGGGCTTACGTTGACGGGCACTAGCAACGACGCCGAGAGGAGTAAGCGGTATTTCCAGTTCGAGACTACGTCGTACAATTTCTCCGTCAACCTCTCCTCGGGGCTCGCGAATGCTTTCGCGTTGAGAGTCCTGAACCTGGACATCCTCGACATCGGTATTCTGACCTCCACAAGGATCTTCACATACGCCCTTTCACAGTTACCCGGCGTCTTCTTCGCGAGCTACATTAAAAGGAACAGGAAGCTCCTGTGGAGCATTGGCGGCGCCTTGAACAGGATCGGGCTGTCACTGTCCATACTAAGCATCCTCCTACCCTACCCGTACAACTTCGAGTATCTACTCGGACTTACGACGCTAACACAGTTCGCCGGTGGTATAGCAGGGATAGCCGCTGGGGACCTGCTGGGCGACTTGGTCTCCCTTGAGGAGGCCGCGGGTTTCTGGGCTAGGATAAACAAGCTCAACTACGTCGCGATCGCTTCATCCATGCTCACGGGCACCCTAGTCTTCCTCACGATAAGGAACCTGCTAGAGGCGTACACCGTAGTCTACCTCGTCTCGCTAGCGGCTGCTGTCTTCTCCACCGTCGTGCTCCTGTCCATCAAGGACCCCGGACACCGCAACGACGGTAACGGGATAGCGCCGTCCCTGAACAACTCGAGGAGTAGAAACAGCAGAGTACCTTCCATCTCGAGCAGCGCGTCGAAGTACCTGGCGTTGCAGCTGCTGTTCAGCTTCTCGGTCAACATACCGGCGCCTTTCTGGGACTACCTCGTCCTAAACGTGCTCGGGGGTAACGAGGTGGTGATACTCTTCAAGAACATGGCGGGGCTTATGGTGAAGTTCTTCACGATAGACTTCTGGAAGAAGAGGCTGAACTTTCGCGGCTCCAGGAGAACCATGAGCCTGGGAATGGCTACAACGAGCCTCGTCCCTGTAGCCTACATCACGGTACCCAACTCTTGGATGACCGTCTTGGCCGAGGCTTATAGCGGGTTCGCCTGGTCGTCGCTAGACCTCACAGGCGCACTCTACACGTTCTACATAACGCCCAGCGAGGAGAGGCCTATCTTCATCTCGCTACTAAACCTGTCGTCAAACCTGATAGCCTCGGTAGCCTCTTTCACGGGCTCGGTGATCGCGAGCTTGACCGGGCTCGTCTACGCGCCTTTCATGATATCCTCCGTGCTGAGAGTCATCAGTAGCGGCGTAGCGTACAGGTTCGCCCCTGAGGTCGTCAACAACAACTCTAACAAGCTACGGTAGAAGGGGTACGGGTCTAACCGCCTTTTATTAAGAGGAATTAGGATAGAATCGGTTAGACACGAGTGGAAGAACCCTCATGAGCGGGGCTCGCACGTACCCCTCCAACTTGTGCGTCCTGTGTAGAGGCAGGGGCTGGTGCGGTCTATCGTATTGTCCAATACTCGTCAAACAGTATGTGTCTTTCAAGTTGAGCAGCCTGGTTACGAAGAGAGAGGTCTTCGGCTCGTCACCCCCCTCGGTCTTTGTAGGGAGAGTCGGGTACCCTGTGGTGAGAGTCGGTTTGAGCGTGCCCCCCGAGACGGGCGACACTGCCATCTACGACTACCCCGAGCAGTGGATCGACCTTGACCTCAACACCATATTGAACTATAGGTTGACCCTTGTACTTGGGTTTAAGCTTAACAAGAAGACCGAGGTCGACAACCCCGTCCTCAGTAGGATCCAAGAAGTCGCCTTGAGCACCAGGCCTGTAGACGTCGAGCTAAAGCTGGAGAAGCCTCCGAAGACAAACATTCTTTTCGACGAGACGAACCCTCCGATAGGCCCTAGAAGCCCTTTCGAGTCCTTCAGGGTCGACTCCAACCCTAAAGTACCCGGCATAGTCGACAGGCTGATAGCCGACGACGTAAAGGCCTCTACTGCGGTTATCGAGTTGTACAAGAGCGGTCTCCCGGTCTCGTACATCCAGAGAGCTCTCAGCATAGGCGTGCTCGGGAGGAGAGGCAGTAGAGTGCTAGTACCTACTAGGTGGAGTATCACTGCGGTGGACTCGATAATCTCCGAGAAACTTGTAAAGGAGGTGAAGAGGTTCGAGCCCATCAACGAGTTCAGGGTGTACGAGATCTCCATACACGACAACCTGTTCATCGCAATCCTGGCACCGAGGAAGTGGGGGTTCGAGTGGATGGAGGCGTGGTGGCCGGGGTCGACCTGGAACCCGCTAGGTAGCGAGGTGAGCGTGGAAGGAGACTACGAGCTGTACAGGGGCAGAGACGAATACCCGTCTATTGGCGGCTGCTACTACGCGAGCAGGCTCGCCACTGCCGAGCACCTCCACAAGTTGAGGAGGCAGGCTATGGCGGTGTTGCTCCGGGAGATATATCCGGGGTTCAACCTCGCGATCGGGGTCTGGTTTGTGAGGGAGTCGCTCAGGAAGGCCTACGATAGGGGCCCTGTCTTGACGACGAGTGATGTGAGAGAGGTGCTGGCCTACCTGGACAAGAGGACTAAGCTGGGCGCGAAGAGGTGGCTTAAGTCGTCTAAGCTGCTCCAGACTATAGTCGCCACGGAGGAGATCACAAAGTTCATGTCCAGCCGAGGTGCGTAGCCATCAAGATTTTAGAGGTCAAGGTTACGAGAGCGCTCTCTAAGAGCGGGTTACCGGACTTAGACTACGCTCTAAACCCGTACCTCGGCTGCTACCACGCCTGCACGTACTGCTATGCTAGGCTCTACACTAGGATACGCGAAGTCTCAGAAAACTGGGGTGAGGTCGTCGCCGTCAAGACAAACATAGTCGAAGTGCTTAAGAAGGAGGCCCCCAGCAAGCCTAGAGGGGTTGTGGGGCTAGGCACTATAACAGACGCCTACCAGCCCGTCGAGGCCACCTACCTCTTATCGCGGAGGTCGCTAGAGGTCCTCCTACCACTGGGGTTCAAAGTGAGTATTCAGACAAAGAACCCGCTCGTGACCAGGGACGTAGACATACTCGCGGCGTACAAAGACAGAGTAGACGTGGGCTTCACTATTACGACCCTCGACAACAAGGTCGCCTCTTTTATCGAGCCGAGGGCACCGCCACCGAGCGAGAGAGCCAGTGCCCTCAAACACCTCTCAGAGAGAGGGATCAAGACGTGGCTGTTCTACGGACCGATAATACCAGGTCTGAACGACAGCGAGGACAACATAGAGGCTCTACTCAGGCTAGCTGAGTCGACGCGCTCAGACTTCTACTACGACAGTCTGCACGTCAAGCCGTTCATGTCGGGAGGGCACGTTTTAGCCCCTTACGCTAAGAGGGCTACCTCTTACGACTGGGGAAGCCTGTTCAACTACATAGAGTCTAAGTGTAAAGAATACAACGTTAAATGTTTACCTGGCTTTGCGAGAAACAACCCTTCCCTCTCGATCAGGTCGTTCATTAAGCCGGCGCAAAGCTAATTATCACCTGTTTCTCATTCGGTCCTCTCGGTGCCCGAGGTTGCTGTGCTACAAGACCGCAGGTATGGAAGAGTGGCCCGGAATTCTAGCGGTGTACGATTGCCCGGTTAACGTCGTCTTCAACGACGTGGAAGACGTCAAGTCCTTCGTGGAGGGTGTACTAAAGGGGGCCGGCCTAGAGGGGGTCCTGGAGTTCTCGAGTAACGAGGCGATCGGCTCTAGGACAGTCCTCTTCAGGCTACACTTTAAGCCCGACGCATCCGCCCGCGAGTACGTCGGCATAAGAGTCGTCGCCGTCGACAACGTTGTGGCACGAGTATTGTTTGTTGTACCAAGGGAGCTGGAGAGCGTATCCAAGGCGTTGGAGAGCGTGCTGACGATCGGCAGGTACAACCCAGACAAAGACATGAACGAGACCACCCAGGTAGCAGACCAGCAGGTCTACATACCGTACCCCGTGATATATGCTGTAAGGGGCATTCCCAGAGTACAGCCCAGCGAGTGGTACCTTGAGGTAGCCGGCCTAGTCGAAAACAGTCTTATACTCCACTACAACGACCTAGTTAAGATGCCTATGGCGTCGATCACGACGGACTTCCACTGCGTGACAGGCTGGAGCGTTAGGTCGGTCCGGTTAAAGGGTGTCGAGACTAGGCTCATCACCGAGTTGGCAAAACCCTTGAAGGAGGCTAAGTGGGTGTACATAACAGGGTACGACAGCTACTCCGCTATAGTCCCGGTCGACGAGTTCTCGAAGGGGATCCTAGCACTCTACATGGGCGATAAGCCCCTCCCGCCCGAGCACGGGGGTCCCGTGAGGCTCTTCTTCCCCGGCCTCTACGGCTGGAAGAGCGTTAAGTGGGTGAAGAGGCTGGAGTTCACCAGCGAGTACAGGGACGGCTACTGGGAGGTCATGGGTTACCACCCGAGAGGCAGAGTTGAAAACTCGGAGAGGTTTAAGAGGTTTTGACGCAGGCTACTAGGGACCTTGTAGAACGCTACTCAACGCTCCTAGCGTTCTCTATCGCCCTAGAGGTCTCGGCCTACCCTAAACCTGGCAACACGCACAGGCTGTCCGAGTACAGGGACAAGCCCTACCTAGCCTTCCTCTTGAACTCTATTGCGTTGAAAGACGTCTTCGAGAGAACCATACGCGGCGCGATCACAAAGAGGGTGAGCCTTGGTAAGGTGGTGTACAGGGCCGCTAGGGCCACTGTGGTGTATAGCGGTTTCAACACGTCTCTTGGGCAGATCTTGCTGCTCTCACCTCTAGCAATTTCTATAGGGAGGTGCGTGGGGAAGAGCACCCCGTCTTACGAGTGTTTTATCGGGAACTACAAGGCCGTAGTAGAGGAGACGACGGTCGAGGACTCTGTATGGTTCTATAGGGCTGTCCGGCTAGTTAAACCCAGCTACATCAGGAGGGGTGATGTAGACAGCGGGTTTGTTGACGTGTGGGACCCCGGCTTCGCAGACAAACTTCGGGCCAGGGGGCATAGGCTTGTCGACGTCCTCCAGTACGCGTCGAGGATAGACATCGTGTCAGACGAAGTGGTCTCCGGTCTAAAGAGAAGCAGGGCGCTCCTAGGCGTGCTCGAGAAGTATGTAACAGCCTTCAGGGACTGGAATAAGGCCGTCGTAGCGACCTTTATCGAGCTCTTGTCCACGGAAGTCGACACCCTCGTCTCACGGAAGCACGGCTACACAGTAGCAATAGAAGTGAAGAGAGAGGCCGAGAAGGTGAAAGAGCGTCTATTTGACCCGTCTTTCGAGGAGAGGGTGTCCGAGCTCGACAGGTCTCTCAAGAGTAGGATGATTAACCCGGGGAGTCTCGCCGACCTGCTGACCTCGACAATAGCCTTGTTCCTGTTGAAGAACGGCGTCGGGCCCGTGTTCACGTACAGTGTTTAGAGGGGGTGCGGCAAAGCGGGGTCAAATGACGTTTAAAAACCAGCCTGGATATGAGCCGTTGTGGAGAGGGAGTACTTAGTGAAAAGCGTGAAGGCCGCAAAGGCCATGGCAATAGCAGGCGTCTACACAGCCTTAACAGTGGTACTCGGCTACTGGTCGTTCGGGCCTCTACAGTTCAGGGTGGCCGACGCTATGCTCGTACTGCCGTATTTAACATCAATGGGGTTCGAGTCCGTGGCGGGCCTGACGATAGGCGGCTTCTTAGGCAATATACCAAGCCCCTTCGGGTTGTGGGACTGGCTATTCGGCCCCGTCACCAACCTAGGGGCCTCCCTGGTATTCTACACCGTAAAGAGAGTCGCGGGCAGAGGAGCCATACCCTTCATCCTCGGAGGTCTACTTAGCGCTACGTGGATAGCGTTCGCGGTCGGCTACCTCGAGCTCGTGGCGATTTTCGGCCTGCCCACATGGACATTCCTGTCAGTGCTGGCAAGCGAGCTCGTGATTCTCGAGGTATTCGGAGGACTACTTGTGAAGTTTGCGCAAAGGATTGGGCTATGACGGACATAGTATTCGAGAAGGCGACGATCGGGTACTTGAGGACTAAACCCCTAATTGTCGACGTCGACCTCGTTCTTAAGCCTGGTCTACACATCTTGCTCGGCCCGAACGGGTCGGGTAAGAGCGCGCTCCTGAAGACGGTCGCGGGTCTTATCAGCCCCCTCTACGGGAGGGTGCTGGTCGACGGTATTGAGCCCTACAAGGAGAGAAGGCGCAGGGTTGCGGCCGTTGTCGGGATAACGTGGCAGGACCCGTACTATGGGTTCGTCGAACCGACTGTTAGGGACGAGGTAAACCTCATACTGCGACAGTTGAGAGCGAGAGGGAACATAGAACTCGCGGACAGGCTCGTACCCCAGCAGCTGTGGGACAGGGACCCGTTCTCTCTAAGTGGAGGTGAAGCCAAGAGAGTGAGCCTGGCGAGCGTGCTCGTAGCAGACCAACCGGTCTGGCTCTTGGACGAGCCCTTCGACAACCTCGACTTGGACGGTGTCCGGCGCGTATCCGAGATCGTGAGGGAGGGCAAGCAGAGGGGGAAGAACATTGTCGTGGCACTCCACAACCCGTTCTACTTGGAGGTCGTCGAGAGCGACAGCGTCCTCATCATAGACAAGGACAAGAGGTCGCTGGAAGTGTTCAAGGGCGGTGAAGTCGACGACTCGGTGTTGGAGAGGTACGGCGTTCTCTCGAGGAGGATGATATGTCGGTAGCCAAGTCGCTACTAAGGCACTGGGCTGAGTCCGAGGAAGTGGGCAGGGGCTCTGGGAGGGCCTGGCTTTACCTCAAAACCGCTTACTTCATAGCCACTCTGGGGATAGGGTACTTCAACAACGTTGTAGCAGACGTCTTGAACCTCCTCTTGTCCGCCGCGCTACTGGTAGCCGGCGGTTGCCTCGACTTGCTCGCGTACTCGCTAGCCGTTTTCCTCCCGGCCGGGGGTGTGATGTTGGGGCTCAGCTACTCTGTCCACGGGTACACGCCTGCTATACTACACAACTACTTGTTCGGCTACAACACGTTTCTCTCGCTGATGCTCGTAGTGGCTACAACCAGCCCAAGGCTACTCGTCAGCGCCATGGACCGCGTCGGTCTCGGCCTCGCGATAAGGCTCATGAAAAACGTGGTCTGGGAGCTAGACGAGGTGCTGGACTCTAAGAGGAGCCGGGGTATAGAGTTGAGGTGGAGTCTCCGCGGGCAACTGGTGGGGTTGTTCGACGCAACAAAAGTACTGGCTAGAAGGCTGGGCGTCCTCGAGTCCTCTTTGAAGGCGCGCGGCTTCGACTGAGCTACTCCACATTAGCGTGTCTCTCCTTTAGATCGTCCTCCGAAACGCCGAGCTTCTCCATCAACTCTACTATGACGCCGTCCAGGAATATCATTGCGGTGTCTTCGAACAGCGTACCCAGAGGCGTCAGCGGCTCGTGCAGACCCATGACCTGCCTGACGTAGTAGTCGTCCTCTCTCGCCAACTTCGTTCTACCGGGTATCAGCACCACGACGTCGCCGAGCCTTGCGAGCGGGGAGTCCAAGTACGTGGTGATGCTCACGATCACCGCCCCAACAGACTTAGCCGCCTCCGCTACAGACACCACGGACTTGGTCCTGCCCGAACCCGACAGAGCTATCAGGACGTCGCCCTTCTTCATGCTCGGGACGATCGTCTCCCCCATTACGTAGACCTGGAAACCCAGGTGCATCAACCTAAGGGCGAAAGCTTTGATCACAAGCCCGCTCCTGCCAGCGCCCGTGACAAAGACTTTACTACCCCTCCTATAGGCGTCGACGAGGGTCTCTATCAGCCTGTCCTTGTCTTGGTCGCTTATGACATCTATAGACTTAGTAACGAAGTCTATTATCTCCAACATCGCGCGCCGAGTTAGACCAGTAACCATGAGAGCCCTGAGTCAGATATTTTGAAGTGCGTATTTAAACATAATCGCCTCAAGCAGGCTGTATGTAAAAACGACCGCCAGCTGACGAGATTAAAAGTCTCCTCTTCCAATAACTCTTATTGGCCCCGCTCTCTCACGCCTCTGGAAGAAACCTCACGGTTGATGATTGTGAGAGAGATGCGGTCGAGCGGGGCACACCCCCTTACAGGGGGCAGAATTGGATATAGGTAAATCAGCACCTTACGGTGACACCAGGAAGCTGAGTGTACTGAGGCCGTTCGACCCCTGGAAGTCCCCTCTGTGTACGTGCCCGTTGAAGTATAGCTTACACCCCTACACGGGGTGTAGCCACTTTTGTCTCTACTGTTACGCAACCTCCTACATCGGGAGGAGGCCCAGCACTCCCAAGAGGGGTTTCCTCGAGAGGCTTAGAAAGGACTTGAATTACGTGAACCCCAGGCTGGTGATCGAGCTCAGCAGTAGTAGCGACCCGTACCCCCCTCTCGAGGAGTGGCTGAGGTTGACGAGGAGGACACTACAGGTCTTGTCAGAGAGGAAGTTAAAGGTGCTCATCACTACGAAGGGAGACATCGTAGTGAGGGACATCGACATCCTAAAAGAGACGCCTAGCGCAGTAATGATAACCATAACGACCATAGACAACTCGCTAGCGTCTAAGCTAGAGCCCGGCGCCCCCAGCCCATCGAGGAGGTTGAGAGCCGTCGAGAAGCTGAGTGAGGCAGGCATACCTGTCGGAGTCAGGATCGACCCTATACTCCCCGGTCTCAACGACGACCCGGCCTCGATCAAGGAGCTGGTCGATGCCGTGGCCAACGCCGGCGCTAAACACGTGGTTACGTCGACCTACAAGCTCAAACCAGACAGCTACAGGAGGATCGTAGAGGCCTTTCCAGAGCTAGAGAAGTTGTACAAGAGGCTCTACTTCGAAGAAGGGGAGCTAATACAAGGCTACAGGTACCTCAGCAAACCCCTCAGAGCAAGGATGCTCGCCCCCGTCATAGAGTTCTCTGTGGCGAGGGGCCTGACAGCGGCTGTCTGCAGAGAGGGGCTGGGGGCAGGCTTTTTAAGGGCCCCTAGTTGTGATGGATCCCATCTCGTAGCGTCCAGGGTCCCCTATGAACGAGGTTGAGCAGCAACCGAGGCCCCTCAAGATCCTCGAGTACAAGGCGCGCTGCCCGCTCTGCGGAAAGGAGGGTGTCGTAGAGGAGTTCTTATACAAGATACCCTTCTTCGGCGAAGTGCTGTTGTCGACCTTTAAATGCCCCCACTGCGGGTACAAGCACAGCGATGTAATGAGCCTCGAGGAGAGCGAGCCGGTTCAAATCTTGTACAGGATAGAGAAGCCTGGTGACGAGCGGGCTCTTTTCATTAAGTCCTCTGCGGCGACGATCAAGATCCCCGAGGTCGACATCGAGGTCTCCCCGGGTCTCTTCTCCCAAGGCGAGATAACAACGGTTGAAGGGGTCATCATGAGGGTAATAGACGTGCTGAAATACGCGTGCGAGAACCCGTCTCCCGCGTGCTCCTCGAAGATCGAATACCTCGAAGGGGTTCTTAGAGGCCTCAAGCCGGTCACGATAGTAGTGTCAGACCCGACAGGCGTCTCGAGGATCTTAAGCGAGAAGGCGATAGTGAAAAAGCTGAGTGAGTAAGGGGTTTGCGAGCCAGCCTATTCGAGGAAAAGGGGTACGAGCTTAGCGTTCATGACGTCAACAAGTCCTTTGTCTGTTATTCTCAGCTCTGGGATGACCGGTAGGGCGACCAGTGCTAGCGTCATGAAGAAGCTCTCGAACTCTACATCGAGCTTCTCCCTGAGCCTGTGCACGAAGTTCTTGTACTCGGAGTACACCTCCTCGGGCTCTTTCACGCTCATCAAGCCCGCCAACCTCAACTCGACGAGCCCGAGTACCTCCCTCTCGTGGACCGCCACTATTCCACCCTGTATCTCCGCCAGCTTCTTGACCGCCAGGCTCATGTCGACAGGGTCTCGCCCGGCAACGATGACGTTGTGTGTGTCGTGAGCTATGGTCTGGGCCAAGCCGCCGATCCTGACGCCTAGACCCCTTATAATGCCCCTCCCTATGCTCCCGCTACCCTTATGTCTCTCGATCACGCTCACGTATAGCTCGTCTTCACCCAGCACCGGCCTGTGGTCGACCACCTCAACGTCCTCCCTTACCCACTTCGTCAGGGCCGAGCCGGGCTTGACCTCTATGATGTTGGCTTTTACAGTGCCCTTAGGCACGCTAGCCCGCGGAACCAAGTCCTCGGGGGCCGGGAGCCGCTTTAAGTTCACCGTCTTCAACGCGTAGTCGGGGTAAACAGGCTTCACGAACTCCTTCTTCAACTCCCCCTTGTAGTAGATGACCTCGCCGTTCGCGATGACGGTCTCCGGGACGACGTACTCCAGCCTACTGAAAATGAACATGTCCGCCAGCCTCGCGGGGGCCACAACGCCTATGTGCTCCTGTAAGTGTAGCCTAGTGGCGGGTCTCAAGGTCGCGTACTTGATCGCCTTCACTGGGTCCATCCCGTTCTCGATCGCCTCGTTCACGATTCTGTCCATGTGGCCCTTCTCGAATAGGTCCACTACGTTCAAGTCGTCGCTTGTAAAAGAGCAGACCTCGCAGTCCACCTTGGAGAGGCTCTGTAGTAGGGGCTCTAGGTCCCTCCAGGCGCTACCCTGCCTTATGAACACGTGCATACCCCTCCTAGCCTTCTCCAGGGCCTCCAAGCCCTCGGTGGACTCGTGGTCGCTGAAAATCCCCGCCGATATGTACGCGTTCAGCATGTCCTCGGGCAGTAGCGGGGCGTGGCCGTTAACCACTAGCCCCTTCTCGTAGGCCACTTTGACCTTCTCTAGAACCTCCTCAGAGGAGCTCACGACGCTCACGAAGTCCATTACCTCGCCCAGCCCCACCACGTTCTCGAGGTCCGCGAGTTTCTCTATGTCCCGGGCCGTGATCACGTGAGCCGTGGTCTCCAGGCCCATACTGGGCGAGGTGGCCGGTACACAACTAGGTATGTCTATGAGGATCTTGAGGGGGAGCTTCAGAGAGGCCTCCGCAAATATCCTTACGCCTTCAACCCCTAGAACGTTGCCTATCTCGTGAGGGTCGGCTACCACCGTCGTTGTCCCGTGCCTTAGAGCTACCTTGGAGAAGCCGTAGGGGTCGAGGAGGCTGGACTCGATGTGTATGTGGGGGTCGATGAACCCCGGTGCCACGTACCCACCTCTACCGTCGATTACCAGCGTGTCCGGACCGATGTACCTGCTAACACCGTTGGAGCTCACTATGCCAGCGATCCTCCTCCCCTTCACCAGCACCGCTCTGTTCTCGAGAACCTCGCCAGTAGTCACGCTCACGACGTTCGCGTTCACGACGACGATGTCGGCGGGGAGGAGGCCCCTCGCAGTCTTTATAAGGTTGGCTCTCTCGGATATGTCGTACTTGAATAAGCTCCTCATGAGTACTCCTCGTGGGGTTTTACTAATTTCTCTCAACATCACCTTATTAATTTTCACGGCAAATACGCTAGTGAAGGTGGAGGCCGTGGCAGACATATACGTAAGGGGCGGATGGATCATAACGATGGACCCGCAGAGGAGGGTGATCAAGGACGGCGCTGTAGCGGTGGAAGGGGGCGTAATAACCGCGGTAGGGAAGAGAGAAAACCTGGACCCGCAGTACAAGTCCTACAGCGACGTGGTGATCGACGCACGCGACGGCGTGGTGATACCGGGCCTCGTCAACACGCACGTCCACCTCGCCCAGGGGCTCTTGAAGGCTTGCGCCGACTACAAGAGGCTCATCCCCTGGCTCAAGGACAGGGTGTGGCCGCTACAGGGCAACTACAAGCCGGAGGAGGCGCTGGTCTCGGCGAAGCTGGTGGTCGCCGAGATGCTGAAGTCGGGTGTCACGACATTCCTCGAGACGGGCCTAGTGGGTAGGTACGGCGTAGACGCCATAATCGAGTTCCTACACGACAGCGGTATCAGGGCAGCTGTCGCTAGGCATGTAATGGACTTGAAAGGGTACGCTTTAGAGGAGAACGTCTTACACGAGGGCCTCGTAGAGCCGGGGGACACCAGCTTCAACGACACGATAAGGCTCTACCACAAGTACCACGGCTGGGACTCGAGGATATGGATCTGGTTCGGTCCGAGGACCCCCGGCGCGGTGTCCGTGGAGCTGTACAAGAAGATTTCCGAGAAGGCCAGGGAGCTGAAGACGGGGATCACGATGCACCTAGCCGAGGTCAAGGAGGACGTGGACTACACCGTCAAGGTTTTCGGTAAAAAGCCTGTCGAGTTTGCTCACTGGGTCGGCCTAACCGGGCCTAACGTAGTCCTGGTCCACGTAGTCTGGGTGACAGACGACGAGATCGACCTGCTGGCTAAGACCAAGACTAGCGTGAGCCACAACCCCTCGTCCAACCTGAAGCTCGCCAGCGGGGGCGCCAGGGTCTCGGAGATGTTGAGGAGGGGGGTCAACGTAACTCTGGGCACGGACGGCGGCCCGAGCAACAACGACTACGACCTTATCAGGGAGATGAAGGTGGCCGCGCTACTCCAGCCCCTCCTGACCGGGGACCCCGAAGCGATAAGAGCAGAGCAAGTACTCGAGATGGCGACGATAAACGGTGCGAGGGCCCTGATGATCGACCACTTAGTCGGTAGTATAGAGGTCGGTAAGAGAGCCGACCTCGTGGTGGTCGACTTCCACAAGCCACACCTAAAGCCGCTAAACAACCCGGTGTCCCACCTCGTCTACTCGGCTATGGGTAGCGACGTCAAGCACGTCATAATAGACGGCCGGCTTGTAGTTTTCAACAGGCAGATACTGACTTTCGACGAGGAGGAAGTCCTCAGGAAGGCCGACGAAGCCGCGTTCAACCTCTACGAGCGAGCAGGGGTCTGCAGGGAGCCCGACCTAAAGTGGCCCATCTTTTAACCAGTTTTTCCTTCCATTAAATTTTAACACTCTACTTTTTTATGAACACTTTACTGCGCTACGGAATACTGTTTAAATGCTTAAAGTAATCCGTGTTTTCAATTTAAACTCGATCCCTACAAGGAATGATTCTGATTAATGATTTAATATTTAATGTTATTGGTGTTACTTTATGTGTCTCAAATACTGATTAATTTCCGAGCAATAAATTTATATATCCCCTCATTCTACAATTAAAAGTGAAAATAAAAGTGTAAGAGGGTCGGATCATGGCCGAGAAGCTAAAGTTCTTCGACCTGAAGGCGAAGAAGTACTACGAGACCGACCAGTACGAGGTCGTCGTCAGGGAGACTAAGAGGGGCAAGATCAAGATAGCGTTCGCTGTAAGCCCCTACACCGGCAAGAAGTTCGCCAGGATCCTAGGCCCGGCCAAGTAAGCTCGTTAAACCCCTAACCAAGAAAAACCTCTTTTTTACCCCTTCCATCGTTCCCCTGCTCCTAACCTCCTGTACACACAGCTTCTACAGGCTTGGACTTCAGAGCCTCCTTCAACTCGATGACTCTCCTCAGGACGTCTATGAAGTAGTCTATCTCCTCGTGCGTGTTGTAGATGTAGAAGCTGGCCCTAACAGAGCCGAAGATCCTCAGCCTCTCGTCGGCGCTGTCGGGGACCTTGTCTGGGGGAGGGTCTAGGTAGGTCATCTTGAGCCTGTAGTGCAGTGGGTGGGCGCAGTGCATGCCCGTCCTCACGGCGATACCGAAGAAGTCGAGCGCCATGCCCACGGTGTGGTGGTGCAGCCCCTTCACGTTGAACGCCACGACGCCGGTCTTGTCGTCAGGCCTCCGAGGCCCGTAGACTACGACCTCGTCGGGGAACTCCTCCTCCAGCCTCTTCAGCATGTACTCGACGAGCCTCTTCTCGTGCTCCCTCACGTTCTCCATGCCGAGCCTGAGCAGGTACTCGGCCGCGGCCGCCAGGCCTATACCGGCCTCTATGTTCGGCGTGCCGGCCTCGAACCTCCACGGGATGTCGAGCCACACGACGTCGTCCAGCGTCACGTCCTTGATCGTGTCGCCGCCGACCTTGAACGTACCCAGTCTCTCGAGGAGGTCTCTCCTACCCCACAGGACGCCGCTCCCCGTCGGCCCCAGCATCTTGTGGCCGCTGAAGGCCATGAAGTCTAGACCCAGCTCCCTCACGTTGGTGGGGATGTGGGGGACGTACTGGGCGCCGTCGCCTATCACGATCGCCCCCACCTCTCTGGCCCTCTTCACGATCTCCTTGACGTTGTTGATAGTCCCGAGGACGTTGCTGGCCATCGTGAACACCACTACTTTAGTCCTCTTCGTGATCGCCTCGTCTAAAGAACTGTAGTCCAGGTACCCCTCGGGCGTGACGTCTATGTACTTGACCTTGGCCCCCCTCATAGCGGCTATCTTCCTCCACGGCAACATAGTGCTGTGGTGGTCCATCACGGTGGTAACCACCTCGTCTCCCTCCCTCAGGTTCTCGAGACCCCACGCGTACGCCAGCAGGTTCATGGCGTCGGTCGTGTTGTTGACGAAGACCACCTCTTCCCAGGAGTACGCGTTGATGAACTTCGCGAGGGTCTCGTGGGCCTTCTCGTACATCTCGCTAGCCTCCTGGCTCAGCGTGTGGAGGCCCCTGTGGACGTTGGCGTAGTGCTTGCTGTAAAACTCGACTATTCTGTTGATCACCTGGACGGGCTTCTGCGTCGAGGCGGCGTTGTCAAAGTACACGAGCTTCCTGCCCTTAACGACTCGCTCGAGGATGGGAAAGTCCTTTCTGACCTCGAGTGGGTCAAACATCTGGAGTCCCAGAATTTCATATCCCAGCATGACAATTATACTTTTACTCGGAGCTGAAGGGTGCCAGGTGGTCACTTGAGGGTGGCCCTCGTAGCGAGCGGTGGGGGGCACACAAGCTTCGCCGTCGCTCTTGCCGAGCGCCTCCTAGACCTCGAACCGGGGCTCGAGATCGAGGTCATCGCGCCGGCGGGCGACACCAACACTCTAAGGCGCTTGGCCTCGAGGCTGCGCGGCCGCGGCGTCAGAGTCTCGACATCGCCCAAGCCGCTACACCCCCAGGAGAGGCTGTACAGGGTCTTGACGAGAGCCCCGCACGCGCTCGTAAAGGCGTCGGCTCTCGCGAGGGGTGTGGACGCCCTCGTCTGCACCGGCTCCAACCACAGCGTACCCCCCTCGCTGGCGGCCCTCGCCAGGGGGGTGCCGGTCTTCTGCGTCGAGGACCCGTACAGGGTGTTCGAGAAGAGCAGGTCGGTGGGGCTGCTCCACGGGCTGGGGGCCTACGCGCTCCTGCAGTGGGAGGAGCAGTTGAGACTCTACAGGAGTAGGGGTTTTTACGTCGGGCTGATCTACGAGAAGCCCGTCTACAAGCCGGAGAGGGGTGGTTACGTCCTCGTCACCACCGGGACCATGGGGCACCGCCTACTCTTTAGGACGATCGCGAGAGGGGGGCTGAGGGGCTACAGGCTGGTCATCCAGGCGGGCAAGTACTGGGCGGAGTACCTCAAGAGGAGGCTGCCGGGTAGCGTAGTGTTCGACTACGACCCCGACATAGACAAGTGGATCGCGGGGGCAGACCTCGTCATCACGCACCAGGGGATAGCGGCCATACAGGCCAGCCAGGCCTACGGTAAGCCCGTTGTGATCGCCTTCAACCCCGACATACCGCTGGCCGGGGGGAGGGCGGGCGCTGAGTTCGTGGCGCGGAAGCTGAACTTGGGCTACATAACACCGGACCCAGGCGACCCCTCTCAGCTGGACAGGGTCGTGGAGGAGACGCTCTCAAAAAGGCCTGCTACCTTCGGCGACGGAGCCGCCAGGGCGTCGAAGGTGGTCCTCGACTTCGTCAAGGGGGCAGGACGCCGGGTAGCCTAGGGTGTAGTGTGGCGTAGGCTACGTGCTCCAGGCCCAGCATGAACCTGACGAGCCTCTCCACCCCCAACCCCCAGCCGCAGGACGGCGCGATACCGCCGTTCAGCGCTAGCTCCAGGAACCACCCGTACTTCCCGACGTCCTCGTTCAGGCTCTTTATCCTCTCCAACAGCCTGTCGTACCTGTACTCCCTACAGCCGCCGTCCAAGACCTCGCCGAAGCCCCAGGGGAGTATTAGGTTGAAGTCCATGTTGAGAGCTTCGTTGCCCTCCAGGGGGTAGTAGTAGAAGCCCCTGCTCTGCTTTGGGAAGAACATCAGCCAGAAGGGCCTGTTGACCGCGTTGGAGATGGCCGTCTCCGCTTCGATGCTGAGCTCGCGCCCCCACTCCTCTTTGAAACCGAGTTCGGCGGCCTTCTTGAGAGCCTCCTCGTACGTTATGACCGGGAACGGGGGGTTGAAGAGGCTTTTGTCGAGCAACCTCTCGTGGAGTACGTCGGGTGCCTCCTCCAACACCCTCTTGTGGACGTAGTGTAGGAGCCGCTCTGCCAGCCCCTTGACGTCCTCGAGGCTCGACAGCCCCCACTCGACGTCCAACTGAGTGAACTCGAACAGGTGTCTTCCACTGGACTGGTTCTCGGGGGGCTCCTCTCTCACGTTCCTAGCGACGTAGTAGATCTTCTCGAACACGCTGGCCATCAACTGCTTGTACATTATCAAGCTGCTCATCAGCTCCAGCCTGAAGCCGTAGGCCTCTGTGACCAGCTTCCTAGCGCCCCTAAGACCGGGGTCGCTCACCACGCCCACGACGGGGGGCTCCAGCTCGATGAACCCGTTGGCGTCCAGGAACTCCCTCGAGTACTTCAGTACCAGGCTCCTGGTTAGCGCGACCCTCCTGAAGCCGTCGCCCCTGACGTACCAGTAGTAGAGCTCGGCGTACCTCCTCGGGTCCGGCGGCGGGGTTAGGTAGTCGACCGTCCTCTCGACCAGCGGCCTGTTAACGACCGCCAGGTCCTCGACTACTATGCTCTCGCCTTCCACCCTGCCCCTGACCCAGACGAGGGTCTCGAGAGGTAGTGCGAGCAGCTGTTCCCCCAGGGGCCCCGTAGGCCTCAGCTCCCGCGCCCCCGAGGGGTCTCGGAGAACGAGAGAGCGCCCCTTTTTCCCGGCGATCCAGGCGAGGAATTCTCCCGGCCCCTGCTGGTTCAGGAGCCTGGTCCTCTTGAACCTAGACCAGGGCGGGTTAGGTAGCCTTGTTAAATGACATCCCCTGGCCACCGGTCCTACTATGATAGGACCTAAGCTTATAAACCTATATTCTCAAGAGGGCGAGTATGTCTTGAGGACCCTGTCTCCGGAGATCGCGTACACCTCTACGTACTTCCTCAGCGGCGTCGTCTTCAGCTTCGGCATGAGCACCTCGTCTACCTGGAAGACGCCCGCTGTCTCGTCCATGTAGACGAGTATCTTGACGGGGCTGCTCTCCCCCTCCAGGATCTCGACGCTCTTGATGCTCAGGGCAGACAAGCTGTGGATGTTGATGTTCCCTAGAGAGTACGGGACTCTAGCCCTCCCCTCCGCCATGTCCAGCCCGTCCCCGACCTTTACGCACCCGGCCTCCACCGTGAGGCAGTCCACGTCGTAGGCGGTGCAGTATATGCTGTGGAGTATCTCCTGCCTCAGCCTGACCCTCTTACGCGGGTCGTCGATCAAAGAGCCTAGGAGCCTCGAGACTATCGGCTCGGAGAGCAGGGCGCCGACCCTCTCGTGGTTGTCTCTGTGGACGGAGTTCCCCACGTCGTGTAGCAGTGCGCCGACCAGCGGGACCAGGGCTGCCTCCTCCTCCGTGTCGACTATCCCGTCCTTGAGTAGCGTGGACTCGACGCCCCTCTTCCTGAGCAGCTGGTATAGGTAGAGGGCCGCGCCCGCTGCTATCTGCGCGTGTACGGGGCCGTGGTCGTTGTACCTCAGCCTCTTGACTGCCATGACGTTGGCCATCTCCCACAGGGCCTGCACCTCCACGTCGTTCAGCAGGGTGTAGTAGGCCTCCTCCAGCAGCCTGCTGCCGGCCACAAGCGTCTTCACCAGCTGGGGGCTGACCACTACCACGCCCGACCACCTAACGCTTAATTACTTTACTTGCCCTAGTTAATTACGTAGAGCGCGTTTTAAACGTGGGTCTGGAAGGGTTGATCAAGGTCAAGAAGAGAGGCCTCATACCGGGGCTCAAGGCCTTCTTCTACACCTGGAGCGGCGAGTCCCCTCCCCAAGACACCTCCGGCCTGACGCCGGTCGCGACAGCCGTCCACAGCAGGGTGGACTTCACCTGGTGGGACTCGCCCATGAGGGGTGTACCGCCCGAGTTCTTCATGGTCGAGTGGAGGGGCTTCCTGAGGGTGGACGAGCCCGGCCCCTACAGGTTCTACGTGGTGACGGACGACGGGAGCAGGCTCTACCTGGACGGGAGGCTGTTGATAGACGCCTGGAGAGACCAGCCGCCGACGCTCTACGTGAGCGAGGAGGTCTACTTGAGGAGGGGCTTCTACAAGCTGAGGCTCTTGTTCTACTGCAGGTACAGGTTCTCGCAGATACGCCTGGGCTGGATAGCAGGCGGGAGGACCGAGGTGCTTTCCAGCGACCGGCTCTACCACGCGATATCGGACAAGGCCTTCATAGAGGCCGGGGCGCCGGGCCTAGCGGTCGAGGCCGTGTCCCTAGACGGGGAGAGGACCGTGTGCGAGGTCCTGCCGTGCGCCCTAAAGCTCCCGAGCGCCGACGACTACGTACACGTCAAGATCAGGGTCTTTAAAGAAGGGCACCTAGTGTACGACACGGGGGAGTACCTCACCCTCTTCGGCGGAGACAGAGTCGAGGTCGAAGCGTAGCG
>NZ_JBMFLY010000003.1:0-34779 GCF_049970955.1 Thermogladius sp.
TCGGGTTCAGCGAGGCCACTTCCGGTCGAAGTATATGTTCTTCGAGGTCGCGGAGAGGGGTATACCGTAGACCACGTCCGCCTGTATTAGGCCGAGCTCCTGCGCCGCGACGCCCACCGAGAACATGACCCTGTTGTCGACGTTCAGGATCTGTGCCGTCTTGACCGCCGAGCCGATGGCTATACCGAGGTTCACGAGGCAGTTCACCAAGTCGGCGTCTAAGCCCCACCTCTTGGGCGTCTCGAGCCCCAGCTTGAGGAACCTGCAGCCGACCAGGAACACGGCTCTACTCGCCCTGACAGACTCGGCGTCCCTCCTGAAGAACTCCCCGTAGACTGGCGCCAGCTCCTCCATCTTCGAGGCCAGCCTCTCGATCTCGCCTCTGTCTGTCACGAGAGCCGTGACGACGTTGTCGACCCCCCGGGCCTTCGGGGCCGTCTTAGCCGCTACCGCCATCAGCCTAGCTGCCTCTAGTATGCCCTCGCTTATCAAGGCCTCCTCGTTTATCAACCAGACCACCGGTAGTAGTTGACTGCGGGAGAGGGAAATCGTCCTTGCGTTAGACAGGGCTAACACACGGCCCCGGCGACCCGTGGGAGACAGGATACCGGGTCCAGGACACTTGATGGAGAAAAGGGAGGTTTGACGGCTGATCGAGACAGGATCTTTTGATCGAGCCGTGGAAGTTAATCCCCGGTTAACTTGACTGGAGGGCAGTTAACCAGGCCCCCTCCGCGTCGAGGGCGGGGAAACACTGTAAACAGGGGTCGGATAAGATCCCCGGGTTAGGGATGATCATGTGTGACAAAAGTATTGTGTACAAGGACGGATTACTTCAAGGAGTCGAAATACGCGGTCAACAACCCCAAGCCAGACTCATGTATTCCATACTGAATTTACATACTAGCATCACTATGTCATGGCTTGAAATACACTATAATGATTTCCGTGGGAGTAGTACTCGCCGTACCCGCCACATCAGGGGGAGGGCCCGGTTGACATAGGTGTTGCGGGAGGTTTAGCCCTTGATCTCCCCGGCCCGGTAACACCAATAAGCGGCTGCTCTGTGTATTTAAGGGATGCAACGCCTTCATGTACGACAGTATGCTTTATTGAACTGATATTCATTGTAATTACCGCACCTTTCAATGTCTAAAATATTGTCCGGTGTGACCGAGTAGACTCGATCAAGGGGGCCAGGCGAGGTTTGATATAGGTTCTACGGCACCCCCGACCCCTTGATCCGGCGATTCCCGTAATACCTCCGTTTCCTCTAGACGCCGTGATGTATTATCTTTACTGGTCGATGTCTGTGCTTTAACAGTTATGGCAGATCACCTCGTAATCAAGGCGGCCTTTACACGGTCTCAGGCTAATGGGAGTGTTACCTCAAGGAGCCGATCATGGGCTGAGGGATATATTCCACCTAAGCCATGCAGACCCACGGGGTGTCCTGTACGGAGATATGCCTGAGGCCCATCGGCTTTGTTAGGCACGGCTTCAGTGACGAGGTGGTCAGGAACAGCGTCGAGGGTGTACCGGGCTACATCGAGGTCCTACCCGAGTACGCGGACGGCCTCCTCAACCTTGAGGGGTTCTCACACATTATCGTGATAGCCTTCCTCCACAAGACGAGCGAAGACGACCGGAGGGTTCTCAGAGTCAAGCACAGGAGGCTACGCAGGCTGGGTATAGACATAGAGGACCTCCCCGAGGTGGGGGTTTTCGCGACCGACAGCCCCCACCGACCCAACCCGATCGCCCTCTCCATCCTGAGGGTCAGAGGTATCGAGGGGCGCAGGATACACGTGGAGAACCTCGACTTGTTCGACGGGACGCCCGTCCTCGACATCAAGCCGTACGATAGGGGGAGGGTCGTCCAGGACTTGAAGCTGCCCTGGTGGGCCGAGGAACTCGAGAGGAGGATACGCGAGAGGCTGGGCAAGACCGTCACCCCGTGACCCCCGAGGGCTGAAAGCTGGGCGGGACGAGAAGGCGTTTACACCGCGTGGAGACCCCGCCGCTTCTCTAACGACCCCTGGTAGCTCGAGCGTTGTTCGAGTTTTCCGTATATACGTCCAGCCCCTCATTATACACGTAAGTATTTGGGACAGCGAGGTATGTATCTAGGATGGGGGGAAAAGCTTATATTCCCTGATGTAGAGAACTTTACCCTCGGTGTGAACATGAGAAAGTGGCTCGTAGCCCTCGTCGTCGTAATGTTCTTGACCACCATCCTACTATCGGCCGAGACGGCGGCCGCCCCTGCGACCGTTGAGAGGGTCATTGTAAGGGTAAGCCCCTCGGCCAACTACGCGCTTGTCAAGGCCCAGGTACTGGACGCCTCTAGGAGGCTTGGAGGGGCCCTAGTCAGCGAGATACCCGAGATAAGGGCGGTCGTCCTGGCAGTGCCCAGTAGCGCGAAGGCGGCTATAGCGAGGATATCGGGCGTCCTGCTCGTCGAGGAGGACAAGCCGGCCAAGCTACACGGCGAGGTCCAGTGGAACGTCTACATGATCAACGCGCCGAAGGTCTGGTCGGCCTACAGCTCGTACTACGGTAACGCGGCCTACGGCTACTACTCCACCGTGAGAGTGGCCGTCGTCGACACCGGTATCGACTACAAGCACCCGGACTTGTACGGGGCTGTGACCTGGTGTGTCGTGTCCCTGAACAACGGGGCGACCTTCTACAAGGGCACAGACCTGAGTAAGTGCTCCGACCCCAACGGGCACGGCACCCACGTAGCCGGGATCATCGCCGCCAGGCTGAACGGGGCGGGCGTCGCGGGCGTGGCCCCCAAGGCGCTGTTGTACGCTATCAGAGTGCTGGGAGCCTCTGGCAGCGGGTACGTCAGCGACATAGCCAGGGGCATCATCGAGGCCACTAAGGGCCCGGACGGCGTCGCCGGTACCAGCGACGACGCGGACGTCATCTCCATGTCCCTGGGCAGCTCCTCCGACAGCACGACCCTGCACGACGCCGTCAAGTACGCCTACAGCTACGGCGTAGTGCTGGTCGCGGCCTCGGGTAATGAGGGCGCCAGCTCCCCAGACTACCCGGCCGCCTACCCGGAGGTGCTGGCCGTGGGCGCCGTGGACTCCAACGGGAACGTGCCGAGCTGGAGCAACAGGTACCCTGACGTGGTCGCGCCGGGCGTCAACATCCTGTCGACCTACCCGAACGGTAAGTACGCCTACATGAGCGGTACCTCGATGGCGACGCCCCACGTCTCGGCGATAGCCGCTCTGATACAGGCTCTAAGGCTGGCCGCGGGCAAGGCCAAGCTGGCGCCGAGCAAGGTCTACTACGCGATAGCGTACACCGCGTACAACCCGACCGGCTACAGCTACGACCCGCTCTACGGCTACGGTATAGTGGACGCGAAGGCCGCGGTCGACTACGCGCTCTACTACATGTGAGCCCGATCTCTTTTTTACCCTCCACCTCAACCTCTCGCCGCTCTTATGAACGCCCTGGCCCTCTCCTCGTCCACCGGGTTGCCCGCTCTACCGCCGACCTTGATATACGAGCCCACAATGACCCCGTCGACGTACTTCTTGTAGAGCCCGATGTTCTCGGGTGTAGCGCCGCTGCCCAGAACTAGAGGGGCGCGCGTCAGCCCCCTGACCCTCTCCACGAACCCGGGCTCGGGCGCCTCCCCTGTCCTGTAGCCCGTTAAAACGACCTTGTCGGCCCCGCCCCTCTCGACGGTGTCGTGTACGACCTCGCGTAGGGCGTCCCAGAAGGCCTCTGCGCTCTTGCCCGACGCCGAGTAGGCCAGTAGCGACAGGCTGCCGGCGTGCTTGACCAGTACGTCCGCGTACACCTCTACGCCCCCGTAGTTCCTCCTGATCGCCCTCAACCTGGGCGCCTCGGGCTCGATGAGGCCCGAGTCGCTCACTATGGTCTCGGTCAGCGCGTTGACCCTGATGAACCTGGCCCCCGTCGCCACGGCTATCGCGTACGCCTCCCTCCCCGAGTTCCGGAGCACGTTCACGCCGACCCTCATGCTCGTTGACTTCACGACCTCCCTAACGATCACGGCCAGCGTGCTCAGGGCCAGCGGGTCTCTCAAGCGCTTGGGGTACGGGCTGTCGCCGTAGTTCTCTACTATGACCCCGTCGTAGCCGAGCCTCTCGAGGACTGAGACGTCTCTAAGGACTGCCTCTAGGACTCTGTCCAGGTCGAAGTCCTCTCTCGTGTTGGTGTACGGTAGCCTGGGGAGGTGGACTACCCCGACGACCTCCAACCCAGCACCCCCTTCAAGCCCCTGGGGCGGACACCCCTCCACGCATTTTGTATGGTGTGGGCCTCATTTGAATACGCTACCCGGCTTGAGCACCGTGTACGGCGGGACCCTCGCACCGTAGCCTATGACGGCCCCCATCTTCCTCTCGAACACGCCCCTCCTGACCACGTGCTCTCTGAGGCGGGGCGGGGCCTCCTCGGAGGGCAGCACGTTGAGCGTGGTGACCCCGATGCCCACAATGCTCTCCGAGCCCAGGACCGAGTTCAGCACTGTGACCTTGCTGTCCATGAGAGAGTACGGCTGGACGCTCGAGAACTTGACCTCGCTGTAGGAGCCCACCCTACTGCTCTCCTCCAAGTCCACGTAGTCCCTCACGAAGCTGTGGGCGCCCACGAAGCTCTTCTTACCGATGTAGGCCGGCCCCTTGACAACCGCGTAGTGGTCTATGTAGGCGCCGTCCTCGACCACGACCGGCCCCTCGATCACGGCGGTCCTCTCCACGACCGCCTTCCCCGATATCGCGACCCCTCTCAGCCTCGAGAGCAGTTGGTACACGGCCTCTAGGAGGTCTGCGGGGTACCCTACGTCCACCCACGTCCCCGTCCACAGGACCGCCTTGACCCGCCCGGACTCCGCGATTTTCTGGAGCGCCTCGGGGAGGTTCAGCCCCTTCTCGAGGTAGTCTAAGACGCGCGACGGGAGTACGTAGACCCCGGCTATCGTGTACACCGCCTCCGGGGGCCTAGGCCCCGTCGAGTAGACCCTCCTCACGAGCCAGTTCTCGTCGACGGACACGAAGCCGTAGTTCTCCACGTTGTGGGGCTCGACCGGCGCCACGAGGATAGTCGCGTCCGGGCTCTCCTCCAGGTGCGTGTTGACGACCTTCGCGTAGGCCTCGGCGTCGAGCACTATGTCGCCGAACGACAGCAGGAAGTAGTCCGTAGCGTCGATGGCCTTCCTCGCGGCCAGTAGAGCGTCCCTCACCGTCTCTCCCGCTTCTTGCTCCACGAACTCCACGGGGGGCTCGAGAACCGACGAAGCCTCTCTCGGCACAGCGTCCTCCTCGCTCCTGTAGACTATGAGCACCGTCGACCTGTTCGCCTGGTACACACCGCTCACAGGGTAGTACAGGACCGGTTTACCGAGCACCCTCAACAAGACCTTGTTGGAGCGGGGTGGGACTAGTACGCCGAGCTCCTTGGAGGGCCTCCCAGCGGCTAGGACTAAGTTGAGCAAGGCAACCACCTACTCCACGGTGACGGTCTTGGCCAGGTTCCGCGGCTTGTCGGGGTCGAGGCCCTTGAGCGTGCTCGTGTAGTACGCTAGTAGCTGCATGGGTGGAGTGTGGGTTATAGGGGTTGTCAGCCAGTGCGAAGATGGGACTCTGAAGAACACGTCGAACTGCTCCCCCAGGCTCGTGTCCTCGGGTGCTACGCCTATGATCCAGGCCCCACGCGCCTTCATCTCCTGTATGTTCCCTAGGAGCACCTTCTCGTAGTAGGCGTCCCTGGGGACCACGAAGACGACCGGGAACCCCTCCTCGACGAGGGCTATGGGGCCGTGCTTCGACTCTCCCGCGGGGTAGGCCTCCGCGTGGATGTAGGCTATCTCCTTGATCTTGAGCGCCCCCTCCATCGCCGTCGGGAGGCCCACCCCCCTGCTCAGGTAGTACGCGCTCTGCTTCAGCCTAAGCATCTCGCTGACCTTCTTCGCCAGACCCTCGCTCCACGCGATGGACTTTGCCGCGAGGTCGGCGGCCCTGGAGAGCTCCCTGGCGTACTCGTCGTACTCGCTCTTCAGTATCGCCCCTCGCAGGAGGGCGTAGTCCAGAGCGAGGAACGAGAGGAGGAGGGTCTGAGTGGTGAAGGTCTTCGTCGCCGCAACCCCTATTTCGGGGCCGGCCCTCGTGTAGAGCGCTATGTCGCTCTCCCTAGGTATAGCGGAGTCTACCACGTTCGACACAGCTATAAGCTTCGCACCCCTCTCCTTGAACGCCCTCGCCGCCTTCAGGGTGTCCATCGTCTCGCCGCTCTGGCTCACGGCTATCAGGACGTCCCCCTCCCTCACGACGGGGAGGTACGCCTCGTACTCGCTGGCTATGAACGGGGTCGCCAGCGCCCCCGCTATCTTGGCCAGCGCAACAGCGAAGTGGAGTGACGCGTGGTAGCTTGTCCCGGCGGCAGTTATGAAGACCCTGCGGGCCTCAGCCATGATCTTAGAGGCCTCCCTCAGGGTGGGGTCGCTACTGAGCCCGTAAAGCGTGTCGACCAGGGCCCTGGGCTGCTCGTGTATCTCCTTGAGCATGAAGTGGGAGTAGCCTCCCTTGCTCGCGCTCTCCAGGCTCCACTCCACTACTCTCACGTACTCCATCGGGTTTACCGGCCCCTTACCGAGCTCCTCGATGAAAACGCTGTCCCCCGTCACGAAGCCCACCCAGCCGTCCCTCAGCGTGATAACCCTCCTAGTGTACTCCAGGATCGCCGGAATATCGCTCGCGACAAAGTTGGCCGCGTCCCCCAACCCTATTACGAGGGGGCTGTCCTTCTTGGCAAAGAAGATAGTGTTGGGGACGCTCGCGAAGACGACGAGGATCGCGTAACTACCCCTGATCATCGAGACCGCCTTCTTGAACGCGTCGTAGGGCCTATCACCGCTCTTGTAAAACTCCTCTATCAGGTGGACGACGACCTCGGTGTCGGTCTCGCTCTTGAAGACGTGCCCTCTCCTGGCCAGCTCCTCCTTCAACTCCCTGTAGTTCTCTATTATGCCGTTGTGGACTATCGCTATCGTCCCCGTGCAGTCCGTGTGCGGGTGGGCGTTGACGTCGCTGGGCGCTCCGTGGGTCGCCCACCTCGTGTGGCCTATCACTACGCTGCCCCTGACCCGGCTAAACCCCAGCTTCTTCTCCAGGTCGGCGATCTTGCCCTTGCCCTTCAACACCCTCAGGACTCCCTGCTCGACCGAGGCAACGCCGGCGGAGTCGTAACCCCTGTACTCGAGTCTTAAAAGACCCTTGTAGACGATTTCCCCAGTGTTAAGCTTTTTGTCGACGCGGGTGCAAACGCCTATTATGCCGCACAAACAGTTGCGCCCCACATACCTAGTATGGTTGAAACCCGTGTATTCTTTAAAACCTAATCCACCTACTTAGACTAAGGGTGTTCGGGTAGCGTGGACATCGTTGTAGTGAAGGTGACGGGCAAGATTTTCGACGACCAGGAGGCCCTGAGGAAGTTCGTAGAAGTAGTGAGAGAGCTCGCCCGCGAGAGGAGGGTTGTCGTAGTAGCGGGCGGAGGTAGGATGGCCAGAGAGGCTATCGAGAAGGCGAAGTCTATAGGGGTCTCCTCCAACTACTGGCTTGACGAGATCGGGATAGAGGCCTCGAGACTCAACGCGCTGATCCTAGCAGCGTCCCTCCAGCCCCTCTCCTACCCCGGAGTCCCGAGAACCCTCGGGGAGGTCATGCACGGGCTCGCGTACAGTAGAGTCGTGGTCTTGGGAGGCCTGGTGCCGGGGCAGTCGACGGCAGCAGTCCTACTAGAAGTGGCCGAGGCCGTGGGGGCTCGCGAGGTCTACGACCTATCAGCCGCCGACCACGTCTACGACAAAGACCCCAGGACAAACCCCGACGCGAGGCCGCTTAAGGTCGTCCAGGCCTCCAAGCTAGCCGAGTGGCTCAAGGCCGGCCAGGTCCCGGGAGACTACGCACTACTCGACCTGAGAGCCCTAGACATCGCCGTCAGGAGCCGGATCACCATCAAGATAGCCAGCTACAAGAACCCGGGCAACTTGATCGAGATGATGAGAGGCGGTAACCCTGGCTCGACCATAATCCCCGAGTAGGCTACACTCCTACCTCGAAACCCTCCTCTTCAGCCTCATGAGCATGTAGAGTACAATCCTCGCCTCCAACTCAGACATTCCAGACCTGTACACGACCCTTCTTAGTACTGTCTTGATCCTCCTCCGTTTGTCCTCTGGCGAAACGGCCAGGTCCGTTAACTCGCTTAGGACGCTAACGATCCTATCGAGTCTCTCTCTAGGCGCGAGAGGGGGGACGTTGGTCGGCGCCACCCCCTTCATCTTCCAGACCTCCCATAAGACAACGGCCACGGCCTGCGCCAGGTTGAGAGCCGGGTACTCCGGGTTGGCCGGTATTGTGACCAGCAGGTCTGTCTGGGCTATCTCCTCCCTCGTAAGCCCCGTGCTCTCGCGGCCGAAGACGATCCCTAGCCTGTTGATGCTCCTGGACCTCACGAGCTCCGAGAGCTTATCGAGGGTTACGGCCTGCCTCAACACGTCGCCCCTAGAAAAGCCCTCGTCGCTGGTCGAGACCGACAGGTCCACTCCCTCCAGGGCCGACTTTAGGTCCTCGACGACGACGGCCCTTGAAAGGTACTCCCTCGCCTTAGCAGAGTAGTTGAGGGCCTCGTTCAAGTCCGCCTTCGGCTTAACGAGGTACAGCTCCTCAACCCCGAAATTCACGCACGTCCTCGCTATCACGCCCAAGTTGTACGCTCCCTCGACGCCGACCAGTATGACCCTAGTTATCAACTCCCACCACTCTTTTTCTCGAGAACTACACCCTTAAGCTCCTCGAAAAAGAACCTCTTAACCTTAACCTCTCGTACGTTGAAGTACTTGCTTATCTCCCCCTCCACCACCTCTGTGTTGCTGAGCGACGAGTAGACTAAAACCATCAGACCCCCCTCCACGAGCAGTCTATGGGCCTCCCTCACTACGTCGACTATTACCTCGAACCCGCGGGCACCTGCGTAAAGGGCCGCCTCGTACTCGTTACTCGGTGTACCTGGGAGGTAGGGCGGGTTGGACACGACGAGTTGGAGTGAGGAGTCGCGTAACCCCTCCGTCGAAGACACTACCAGCCCACGAGAGCCCAGGCCGTTTAAGTCTATGTTGAGCCTCGTATTGAGTAGCGCGTTGTCGTAGACGTCCACGAACACCGTCTTCTCGCAGATGCCCGCGACCAACGTGTACAGCCCCAGAAACCCCGTGCCGGACCCTATATCTGCGCAGGCCTTCAGCCTCCTCTGCCGCAGAGACGTCTTGACGCTATCGAGTAGGCTCGCCGCGAGCCAGGTGTCGTCGCTAGGCTCGTACACGTCTCTGAGCAGTGCGATCCTGATGCCGTCTATAGTATACCTCTTGACCTCAGGTACTCCGCCAGTCGTAGCAGGTCCCCCTCGCTCAGCTCGTAGACTCTCGTGGACCAGTTCAAGCCTATGCGACCTAGTTCCTCCCTACTGACCTTGAACACTCTCTCCACCACGCCCCCCAAAATCTTCCTCCTGAACGGGAAGAGCGCCCTCGTCAGCTCCTCGACGAGCGCTACCTCGTCGTCGTACACCCTCTTCCTCACGAGGACAACACCCCTGGACTCAACCTTTGGCCTCGGGTAGAACTCCGTGCTGTGGAAGAGGGGGCCAGGAGTCACGTCGAAGAGTAGCTTGACGAGGACACTCAACCTCCCGTAAGCGTCCTCACCCGGGTTCGAGAGCATCCTGTCCACCACTTCTCTCTGGAGGATTAGAACCGCCCTCCTGACGCTGTTACTCCGCGCTATTTTAGAGAGCAGTCTACCCGAGATCGCGTAGGGGACGCTGGACACTACCTGGTCGGCTGTTATTTCCAGGTCTAGGGCGTCGCCTACCAATACCACGGCGTTGCGGCAGCTGACGACCTCCCGGGAGAGGTTGGCGAAAGCGCTGTCGATCTCCACCGCTAAGACCGGGGCCTTCACAGCCCTGCACAAGAAGTACGTGAGGATGCCTGTGCCGGACCCCACCTCTAGGGTCACAGCGGACTTGTCGACGTTCTCCAAGACCCAGTTGACGACGCGAGGGCTCGCTGTTATGTGTTGGCTGAGGCTCTTCCTCAGCTTGACGCGGCTGGACTTAACTCTCTCCACGACTCTCCTGAAGACGGCCCGGAAAGAGTCTGGGTCCACATTATAGGAGCTCACCATGGAGTCTCTCCAAGTAGCCCAAATAGACCTCGCCGGCAGTCCTTTCTCTGGGCCTTACGAATAGGTAGTACTTCTCGCCTCCAACCATCTCCTTGATGATCCTCTCGACCACGGCCTTGACGGGGTCTATTTTCACTCTTTCTTTAATGTCCGCGAAGTTCTCGAACCTCTTGGACTCCCTCTCCTCAAGTATAGTCTTCATTGTTTTCTTCCCCACGCCCGGGAGTAGCTCTAGGGCGTGGAGTCTGATGTTTATGGGCTCCGCTATGTTGAAGAACTCCGTGTACAGCTTCTCGTTCTCCGTCACGACTCTCTTCAGGGCCTCGGGCAGATTCGACCTAGCTACGCTAGTCAAGTCGTCGTACGAGACGTGAATAATGTGCTTCACTTTACTGTGGGGGCCCAGGTCTATCCTCTCGAAGATCTCGACCCTTACAGCAGGCAGCGGAATAGCCTCTAGCAGTGAGAGGTACTTGACCCCCACGCCCTGGACCAAAGGCTGGTTCCTGTGCTCGAAGTGCCGGTCGGAGGGGTTACCTGTCTCCAAATAGTCTAGAACATACATCGCGGGTTCTCTGCCAGCCTCCTTCCTAGCCTCTAGCCCTCTCCTGGACAAAACCGCTCAGTCCTCTCAAACACCCTCACTAAATAAGAGTTCGAAGGAGTCTAATATTTCCTAGCGCACCCCAGCGTTTCCAATAGAGGGGGACTACAGGCAGACGTTCTTCATGTACTCTACGGTCTCGTTTAGAACGCTCTCCTCGACATACCTCTCTTCATAGTCGAGGAGGATCCTAAGGTCGTCCACCGTCTTTGGGCACAGGTTGATTATCATAACTATGGTCTCGTCTTTGTAGCCTAAACCCTTGAGAAAGGACTTGACGGCTTCTACGCTGACGTCCTCCTTGAGTTTGGAGTGCTTGCTGAGGTAGTTTAAAGTCTTGGCCAGGAACGGGGAGATACTGCCCTCCTTACTCTTTATTCTCTCGACGACATCCTTGAGGAGGATGGCGGCCTCGGGGTTGGACAGTAACTTCTGCTCGACCACATTTAGCCTAATAACCCTGCTCAACCCGCTCAGCCTGCTCCCGCCTTTATGACGTGTTCGGGCCTCACGAACAGTGTCTTCTCCTTATCTCCGAGGTTGACTTTAACTATTAGGGCCCTCCCCCTCTTGCCTACCACGACTCCCGTTTTGCCCTGGTACCGCCTGTGCGGCATGCCTTTGTGAACAGACGGGTTTATGTCTATGTGGACTACGTCGCCCTCCTTGTACTCCACGAGGATCCTACTGAGCGGCGGTACAGCACCTCTCTCCCTTACGTCTTTCTTAAACAGCTTCCTCGTTCTGTGCCTGTAACCCTTTGGCGCCTTTACCATACTAGAACCCTTTTGAGCATTGAAAACGAATACTCTTTAGGCTTTTAAAAGTCTAATCCTGGCCTCCCAGCGAAGCCGAGGACGTCCAGCTCAAGGGGTACGGCCTGTACTCCTAGTACGCCTGCGAAGCAGGGGTCTGTCCTGCCGTTATCGCAGTGGACTAGTTCCTTGACGTAGAGCCCGCTCTCGCAGTAGATCAAGGCCTCGACCAGTCTGCCCTTGGCTGAGGCCACCTTGACGGAGTAGACCTTCCTCCTCCTCGCGATGTCCTTTTTCCTCCTCAAGACCCTCGTCGGGGTCCTCTGCGTCACGACCCTATCCTGGAAGAAGTCCTCGAGCTGCCTGAGCTTGTCTTCGCCGACTTCCTCCCCGAGGAGGACCAGGACCTTGTAGACCTTCGCCTTCTTCCCCAGGTTCTCCTTGACAACCCTCTTGTCCCGGGGCTGAGTGTAGCCCTCGAGCCTCACGGTCACTGCCCCGCCTTCGAGGAGAGAGTTCAGCTCGCTCAGGTCGATCTTCCTGCGGCGGGGTCTAACGACCTCGATAACCAACGGCCTGCCCGTGCCGACCATCCTCGCGTCCACGTCCTCTCTCCCAGCAGCGTGGATCAGGACCGCGTCTGCCTTGAACAAGCCCCTCAGCCTACTATCGACGAACTCCTGTATGCTTAGAGGATACTTCCTGGCGCCGTCTCTCGTGATCCAAGGCGTGTGGGATATGTTCCTACCCGTCTTCACGTAGTAACCTCTCAAGTAGACCGGCTTCACTTCCAGCTCTACGTATAGGCTAGGTATGTGTATTATGGCTACGACGTCCGGGTTCGTGAAGGAGGGTTGCAGGCCCGTTATCTGGGCGACCCGCTTACCGACCTCCCGCTTCACCTCGTTTTTTATCGACTCGCTGTAGTCGAACCCCACCGCCCTGGCTACCTCCAGCTCGTGCTCGAGGACGCTCTGCTCGAGTTTCACTCCAACGAGGAAGGTCGACGCGTCAAGGTCTCTCAAATACGAGGAGACCCTCTCGGCTAGTTCGTTGAACAGCGACCGCGAGAGGAGCCCGCCGCATATGTAGCACTTGTCGACGGCCACGTCCTCCCCGTAGACTCTCTTGTACAGCCTCGTTAGAGGTTCTCCCCCGTGCTTCGCAAGCGTGTATAACTCCCCCTTTACCCCTCCCTCGCTTGCAGCCCTCAGCTTAAGGTCGTACACCATAGACAGCAGGGTCTTCAAAGCCCTTCCTCTCTCTTCGTTCCCGAGCTCGCGTCCCATCTTAGCGAACAACCTACCAAGGCAGTGGTCGCAGAGTGGGTACTTCAATAGCGCCTTCTCGGCTCGTCCTATCACGTCGTCGACGCTCATGTAGCATCACCTCTATGGGGTAGCTATAGCTCAAGGATCTGGCCAGGGTTAATTTATGTGATGGGTTGGTGCTGGTACTCAGCCTTTCATAAGTTCGCCGAGCTTTTTCACGTCCAGGCCCATCTTCGCGAGCAGGTTCTTCTGCCTCTTCAACTGCCTCGATATGGACTTGACCGCCTCGTACTGCTTTAGGAGGGCCTTCACGTCCTCGGGGTCTACGCCTGCGCCGTAAGATATCCTCTTTATCCTGCTCTTGTCTATAATCTCCGGGTTGTCGAGCTCCTCGTACGTCATCGAGTTTATAGCGGCCAGCCACTTCTCCATCTTCTCCTCCAAGGTCTTCGAGTCCACCTCGACGGGCATCCTGACCTGGAGCCCGGGTATCATCTCCAGTATTTTCCTAAGCGGGCCCATTTTCCTCAGGCTCACCAACTGCTTGTATACGATCCTCATGTTAACCCTCCCCTCGAGGATGTCCTCGACGTCCTTCTCGCTCAGCTCAACTTTAGCCTTCTTGACCCTCTCTAGCAGGCCCTCCAGGTCTCCGAGCCCCATAATCCTGGCGACGAACCTCTTGGGGTCGAAGACCTCGAGCTCGTCTATCTTCTCCCCGGTTCCCACGAACTTGATCCTGGCGCCAGTGGCAGCGACCGCCGACAGTGCTCCGCCCCCCTTCGCCGTCCCGTCGAGCTTGGTCACGATTATGGAGCCGACGGGGGTCTTGTTGTGGAACTTCGAGGCGACCTCGAACGCCTGCTGTCCGATCGAAGCGTCTAGCACGAGCACCACTTCGTCTGGCCGCACCTTCCCAGCGATGTCCTCCATCTCGGCCAGCAAGTCCTCTTCCCTGTGGTGCCTGCCCGCGGTGTCTATGATAATCACGTCGAACCCCTTCTCCCTGAAGAACTCCACGCCCCTCACGGCAATGGATACCGCGTCTTTGGACCCCGGCTCCCCGTACACTGGGACGCCCGCTATCTCGCCGAGGGTCTTCAGCTGCTCGTAGGCTCCAGGCCTAAAAGTGTCGGCTGCCACAAGCCCTACCTTGTAGCCCTCCAACTTGTAGAAGTAGGCGAGCTTGCCCGCGGTGGTCGTCTTACCGGAGCCCTGCAGACCCACAAGCAGAACGACCCATGGCTTCTTGGGCGGCTTGACCTGTGGCTTCTCGGGTCCGCCGAACAAATTCACGAGCTGCTCATACACTATGCTCAGGAACCAGTCCCTTCGGGTTAGCCCGGGGGGAGGCCTTTCCTCGGCAGCCCTCTCCTTGATCTTCTTGGTCAAGTCCATAACGAGCCTGACGTTCACGTCGCTCCTGATCAACTCCTTTTGGAGCTCTTTCACGAACTCGTTGACGCTCGCCTCGTACTCTCTGGACTCCATGAAGTTCCTGACGATCCTCCTCAGGCCGTCGAGTACCAAATCTTACCTACCCTGAGAGTGCGATGCCAAGTCACGTCTTTAACCAGGTTCGGCTAGTGCGGGGGGTGGGATTCGAACCCACGCAGGCCTACGCCACCGGGTCCTCAACCCGGCCCCTTTGACCTAGCTCGGGCACCCCCGCTTCAGTCTCTTAGATAGTCACTCGGGGTTTTTTAATTATTCCAGCGCCCGGGTTAATATAGAGTCCTGATGGAGTAATTACATCATTGGGAGGGTCTTGGTGGAACCGGTGTACGTGTCCCTGGACCCCAACGAGTACCACGTCCTGCACCCCAGGCCGGCATACCTCATCGTGACCTCCGATAGGGAGGGCAGGCTTAACGTAATGGCGGCGTCCTGGGTTATGCCCGTGAACGACGAGCCCTTCATTCTAGCCCTCGCCTTGGACAAGGAGACGAAGACGTACCAGAACCTACTCGAAGTGGGCGAGTTCACGGTGAACGTGATGGGGGAGGAGCACGCAGGCCTAGTTTACCAGGCCGGTAGCTTGAGCGGTAAGAGCGTCGACAAGTGGAAACTCCTACGCCTCGAGCCGGCTCCCTCGAAGTTCGTCAAGCCGCCCGGTGTCAAGGGGTCTTACGGCTTCGTAGAGTGCAGGGTCGAGAGGATGATAGACGTGGAGTCCGTGGCCCTCGTCCTGGCTAGGTCGCTCGCAGTCCACGTGAGGCAGGACCTCTACGAGAAGTACAGCTGGAACCTCGGCAAGGCTAGGATACTCATGCACATGAGGGGGCGCGTGTTCGTTGGCCCCGGAAAAGTGACTGTTGTGCCTAAGACCTAAGCGTCTCGCGTGCCCAGGCCACCACGAGCACTAGCCCTAGCAGAGAGACGGTGAGACTCAACGCCGAGTTCGCGAGTGGCCCGACGAAAGGCTCTGTGCTCTGGAGCACGGCAATCCCGGTGAATAAGACTAGGTTAAAGAACGATGTAGCCGTGGCCGAGTAGTCGATTCCATAGGGCTCCTTGGCCATGGGCGGGGCTACTATGTGTAGCCCCATAGATACGCCGAGGAGCACCAGCCCGGCGAGGAGTAGGGGGCTGCTGTGCGTCAGTACCGAGGCTATTATCAAGGCCCACGAGAGCGTGGAAACGGCGTTGGACGCGATTAGCACGGGCTTCCTTCTCCCTATTACCCTATCGCTCAAGACCCCTACTAGAGGCGCTGACAACACGAAGGAGAGCGCGAGGTACATCAGGAGTATGCTCACCGTGAACTTGTCGTAGCCGAACACCCGCGACATCAAGTCCTGGCCCCAGGCCGCCTGAAAGGCCGTCCCAGTCCCGTAAGAGGCCACCGCGCCCAGCGCTGTTGCCCACGCGTGTTTTTCGCGGGACAGGTGAACCAGTTTACCCCACACCTCTCTTAGCCCGAGCCCCTTCTTCCGCGTACCGACGTCCCATGCCAGAAGATATATGAGGACCATGATCGTGAGGGCGAGCGCCGCTAGGACTGTGAAGAGCCCTGCTAGCCCGTAGTACGATAGGAAGACCCGTAGAGGGTAGGTCGCGAGGAGCCCGCTTATGTTTCCGGTCATCAGCAGCAGTGATGTTATTATCGCCTGGCTACTAGACGCGAAGTAGAGCGAGGCCACCCTCTGAGTCCCCACGAACACCACGGCCGCCGACACCCCTACCAGCGTCCTGCCCAGCATCAACGCCGCAGGCGACGGCAGCATCATGAGAGCGGTCGACAAGCCCATCAGGCCCATCATCAGGGCCCCAACCCTCTTCACGCCGTAGGTGTCAACGAGGCTGCCCATGAACAGCTGTGACAGGGCGTACGCGTAGAAGTACGCTGATGGGAAAAACGCCAGCAGGTATTCTGGGTCCACTTTGTAGTACTCGGCGAACCCCTCGATCTCTTCCTTCATTATGCCCGTCATAACCCTGTGGAAGTAGACTAGACCGTAGGCGAACAGCATGACTACTAAGAGTACTACGGCTGCTCTCTTCATAATCAACGCCGTAAATCCTATAAGCGGGGGGCGTTTTTATTAATTTTGTGAGACCATGCCACGGGTAAAAGTGAAACTGGTCTCCTGGGAAGAGATCGTTGAGTGGTCCCGTGGTCTCGCGAATATAGTAAAAAGCAGCGGGTTTAAACCAGACGTCGTGGTGGCGCTGTCTAGAGGGGGCTACGTACCCGGCAGGCTGGTCTGTGATTTCCTCGGGGTAGAGAACCTGTTGAGCATACAAAGCCAGCACTGGACAGAGGCGGCGAAGGCGGAGGAGAGGGCTATCATAAAGTTCCCCTACCAGCTGGACCTTAGGGGCTTCAAGGTGCTAGTAGTCGACGACATAGTGGACACTGGTGACACCCTTAAGCTTGCGAGGGACTTCATCGCAGAGAACTGGAGACCCAGCGAGCTCAGGACAGCCGCCCTACAGTGGATAAGTAGCGTCGCGAAGTTCAAGCCGGACTACTACTACATCGAGGTAAAAGACTGGTGGTGGTTCCAGTACCCCTGGACCAGGCTAGAGGACACCACCCAGTTCATAAAAAGAATGGTTTTGGAGACCCTCAAAGAGACGGGCAAGAGGGAGTGGTCGTACGAGGAGATAGTCGAGTCTTTCAAGGACTGGTACGGCGTGGACGTGGGCGAGACATACTACAGGGAGGCCATAAGCGCCCTCGTAGAAAAGGGGCTCCTCAAGTACGACAAGAGTACTGGGAAGTACGTGGTTGAGGCTGGTTAGACTTGCTGGTTAAGCCTCCTGTCCAGGTGGAGGTAGCCATTATAGGGGGTAGCGGCCTCTACAACATCCCCGAGTTAAAGAACGTGAACGAGTACAAGGTCTACACACCGTACGGGGAGCCGAGCGACAAGGTCGTAGTCGGGGAGCTAGACGGGAGGAAAGTAGCCTTCCTGCCCAGGCACGGCAGGGGGCACAGAATACCCCCACACAGAATAAACTACAGAGCCAACATATGGGCGCTCAAGTCATTGGGCGCCTCGTGGGTCATCTCGTTCGCCGCTGTGGGTAGCCTGCGCGAAGAGATGAGGCCGGGCGACTTCGTTGTACCAGACCAGTTCATAGACATGACCAAGGGCATAAGGGACTTCACGTTCTTCGAGGGCGGCACCGTGGCTCACGTGAGCATGGCTGACCCCTTCTGCGAGCACCTGAGGAGGGTTATCATAGAGGCGGCTAAGGAAGTAGCTGGGCTTAGGATTCACCCCAAGGGCACGTACATATGCATCGAAGGGCCGAGGTTCAGTACGAGAGCGGAGAGCAGGTTGTGGAGAGACGTTTTCGGGGCCGACATCATCGGCATGACGCTGGTACCCGAGGTCAACCTGGCGTGCGAAGCCCAAATGTGCTACGCGACGGTAGCCATGGTCACAGACTACGACGTGTGGGCTGAACGCCCCGTCACAGCCGAGGAAGTGGTCAGAGTCATGGAGGAGAACACGGTGAAGGCTAGGACTTTAATACCGCTGATTGTGAGAAGATTACCCGATAGACCAGATGAGCGGATGTGTAGTTGCTGCAGAAGCTTAGAGACAGCGCTTATCTAGAGCGTTTTTTAGCCAGCCTAAATAGACTGGAGGAGCTATCAAATAAACTGGTTGCCGAGACACCTAAGCCGTTGTCCGACGCGCCTCGCCTAGTAGTCCTGTACGATAGACACGGGTTCCTACCGGCTTCGCTAGTCTACTGGTTTAACAACGTGTTGAACCCGTCTAGGACGGTCCTCCTCTTTGACGTCGAGTCTTTTGTTTACCACGTAGCCCCATATAGAGATGGGGGCCCCGTCCTCGCATACGCGTCAAACCCCTACTCCCCAGCTGTCTACGAACTACTCCAAACAACTAGGGCTCTCGGGTACGAGGTAGTTTTGGTACTACCCCAGCCAAGAGACGAGAGAGTCAGAGAACTCCTGAGCAGGTTTGAGGGCGTGCGGTTCGTGGACGTCCATGACGAAGTGGAGTACGCCACATTGGAGGCGATCACGGTGTTCAAGTACTATGCGGGCCTGTACGGGGACAGGCTAGACGCGAGAGGGGGGAGACTACGTAAACACGCCGAGGAGGGCTTCAGCGCCCTGGGCGAGGAGCTGGTCAGCAAGTATGTCGGTAACCTAGAGGATGCGGTGTCTGAGAGGGCCGTCTACGTGTCGTCTACAAGGTTCCTAGAGCCTGCCGGGCTCCTCTTCTCACAGGCGCTAAGGAGCGCTGGGATCAACTCGGTCTACGTGAGCCTCGAGCAGGCGCCCCTCTCGGGCCACCTCTTACTACTGTACAACAGTGTTGAGGAGTTCCTCGTGAAGCAAAGAGTAGTGGAGCTTACACGCCTCGGTGTAAAGGTGCATAGCATTCAAATGAATACCGACCCGCTAGAGTCGCTTGTCTACTTCGCGATTTTGTCCCTGTTTATAAACACGCTAAAATCTTAATAAGAGACGAGTGTAAACGACTTGTTGAGCGTGGTATATGGCATGCCCAGTGTTAGGCTCTACACCAGGAGGTACACTTACGCCGCCTTAGCGGCCTCAGGCATAGGCAGTCTCCTCATAACCTACCAGGCGAGCCTCTACACAGTCGTGGCAGGGGTCGCGTTGTTCTTGCTCTCGATGGCATACTACGTCAAGTACGTCGACTACGTTAAAAGCCCGAGAGAGGCGGCCGTCCTCGTCTTAATATTAGCAGTTCTAGTGTCGATCGGGGGGCTCCTAGGCTACGTCCTCAGCGGCTCATACTACTCCTTGTCGACCTGTGCCACACTGGCACTAGCCTCTTTCGCCACCGCAGTCGCTTCTCTGAGGCTGTACCCGAGATGAAGATAGGGATAATCCACTTTAGGTCGACACTATCGGAGTCCGTCGTAGACTTGATGAGGGCTGCCACCGAGGAGAACGTGGAGGCAGAGTACGTCAGGGTTCAAGGCCTCGACTCCTACATAGTGGACGGAAAGATCAGCGTGAAGTACCACAACAGAGAACTAGACATAAGCGGCGCCGTTCTTAGAGGTGTAGGGATGTTCATGTCACTTGAGGTCTTCATGAAGAGGATAGGCGTCTTGGAGGCGTTATCGAAAACAGTCCCGGTTGTCAACGACCCAGTCGCCTCAGTTATTGCCAGAGACAAGTGGAGGAGTCTCCTGGCACTGGCCTCTGCTGGACTGCCGGTCCCTAACACGCTGGTCACCGAGAACCCGTTCACTGCGATGAGGTATGTAGAGCAAACCAGGAGGGCTGTTCTAAAACCCATCATGGGGAGTCTGGGGCTCGGCTCGACACTTGTAGAAGACCCCGACGTTGCCTTCCAGCTGACTAAGGGGCTGTCGTCGATGGGTATACCAAGCTACTACCAGGTCTTCTTGGACAAGCCTGGTTTCGACTTCAGGTTGTTCGTGGTAGGTGATAGAGTAGTCGCCGGTATGAAGAGGGTCGTGGAGGGTAAGTGGAAGACCAACGTAGCGCAGGGCGCTAGAGGGGTGAAAGTCGACGAGAGCGAGTACCCTGAAGCGTTCAAACTAGCACTAGAGGCTACTAAGGTCTTAAAACTCGACTACGCCGGAGTAGACATCGCACTAGACAGGACGACAGACAAACTGTTCATCCTGGAGGTAAACGCTTTCCCGCAGTGGCACGGACTCAAGCTAGCCACTGGCGTAGACCCCTCGAGGGATATAATTAGGCTCCTGAAGGATAAGATAAAGAAGTGAGATGATGAGTAGCAAACCGTCCGGAGTGGTGAGGAGGAGCTCTCAGCCTGATCTCTAGGTCCTACAAGACGAGTAGTAAAGAGGGGTGGTCCACGTGAGCACCGTGGTAAAGTCCTTCCTATACGGGGTCTACCTAGCAGTCGACACCCCTATCAAGCCGGGTGGTTACCACAGGTTGAGAGTAGACCCTGAATCGGTTAGTCTCGTGTGCAACAGTATCTCGGTCTCGGACCTCGTAAACGAGGCGACGTCGTTAGGGGAGCGGGTTAGGAGAGGCGACCTCTCACTACCCTCAGTCGAACTCGGCAGGTTTCTCAGCAGAGCTCTGAGAGAGGCTTTCAGGTGGTGTGGTCGGGTGTACCCCTCGTTGATAGTGCCAAGCCTCTTGTACGCTTTCTCGCTCGGGTACACCGGTACAGAGAGTATTTTGAGAGACCACGCGCAAGTTAAGAGGGTGCTGGAAAACCTCCTCTCGGCGAGCAGGCCTGGGGACATCAAGACCTTCCTAGACGCGCTGAGGAGTGTCCATAGAACGGACATGCTCGACCACCTCGCCTCTACAGACCTTACAGGCGTCGCGTTGATCAGCTCAACGGTTTCTTTCAGCGAGGTGTTCAGAGTCCTGTCGTCTAGGTGGCCCGCATTTGCTCTCCTCGACACTTACGAGTTTCCAGTCATAGGGCTACTGAAGAACATGCTCAACTACAAGAAGAGGTACAAGAGCACGGAGGCCAGTATACTGGCTACTTACCTCGACTTAATCACCCCCCGCATTCCGGTCAACCTCAGAGGCGCCGTTAGAGAGCTGGTCGAGAAGGACCTGGCTAGTAGAGAGGCGGCTAAGAAGTTGCTAGAAGTAGACGCCGAGGTGAGGAGGCAGGGGTTCAGCTTCAACGAGTACGTCGAGGAGCTCGCGGTGCTGTCGTTCCTAGCCGTCTACGAGGGGTTACTCACAGCGTAGGGCTACCTGCCCTCCAACAAGTCTCTAATCCTCCTCTCAATGCTCCACTCGACCCACTTAAATGTCGCTTTCACTCCGTGATGCCCGAATACAGGTTGCACCCGGCCTCTCCTAATGGACTCCAAGACGTGTTGAATCCCTAGGTCGTCTACTTCGATGATCGTGTAAGCGGAGCCGACCTGTTCGACAACGTGTGCGTCGCTGTTGGCCAACCCGGGTAGGCCTAGCTCTCTGGCCGCCTGAACCGCCCTCCTGTTGGAGGCCTTGGTAGAAGATGCGTTCCAAACCTCTATAGCGTCCCACCCCCTTACGCTGTACACGTACTCGCCTATACCGAGCCTGAAAAGGTCGAACGGGTGAGCAGGGACCACGAGGCAGTTGTTCTCGTGCGCTTTATCGACGAGCTCCTCAAGCCTGTATGGGGTCTCGAAAGGCTGCTCGCAGTAGACCAACACGTCTCCTCTGTCCGTTCTAACCTCCGCTCCAGGGATCACTAGCACCTCCAGTGCGCCCCTGGGTACCTGTCTTATGGCTCTCACACTACCCTCGAAGGTGTTGTGGTCGCTTATCGATACCACGGCCAGCCCGATGTCTGCTGCGCGGTGGACTATCTCACTTGGGGAGTTCTTCCCGTCGCTGTAGAGGGAGTGTATGTGGAGATCGGCTTTGACCCTCACCACCAAGCACCGCTCTTCGACGGTATTTTAGACCTGTTTGGAAAGTTTAAAGTATTAGCTGAGAGTCATGAGCTTTAGAGTGGTACTGGACCCCGAGAAGTGCGACAAGTGTATGCTTTGTGTCGACTTGTGCCCGCTACACGTCTTTTACACGGGTAAGAACGGTGAAATACGCGTCGACGACTCGCGTTGCATAGGGTGTTTTGCCTGCGTACCTCTCTGCCCTAGGAGGGCCATCAAGGTCTTTGTTGACGGAAAGTCTCTTCCAGAGGGAAGTACGGCTTAAGCTCGCCTCCGCAGTAGGGGCACCTGTAGTGTAGCCTTCTCGCGTCGGCACTACAGAAGTACGCATCCCTACCCTTTGAGACGCAGGTGGGGCAGTAGAAGACGTCCTTTGTATCGTACGCGACGAATAAGTCCAGCTTCTTGTTACAAATCGCGCAGTAGACAGTGGTCCA
Source organism: Thermogladius sp. (assembly GCF_049970955.1). Taxonomy (NCBI): domain Archaea; kingdom Thermoproteati; phylum Thermoproteota; class Thermoprotei; order Desulfurococcales; family Desulfurococcaceae; genus Thermogladius; species Thermogladius sp. The sequence goes on from NZ_JBMFLY010000003.1 coordinate 22,186, forward strand.
GCCCTTGTGACCGGACTTCTCCACACCCCTCAGTAAGCCTACTGTCATAGCACCACCGCACCTGGGAGCTGGGAGATTATTGATAAAACGAGGTCTTTATAAGTTTACCCAGGGTACTGCTGTGGTACTGATCCTGGCCACCGGCGACATACACGCCCCGGTCTACACCTCGAGTTTCCTGAGCGCTCTTGAGAAAGCTGGTTCTGTAGAGCCGGACGTGGTTCTACTCGCGGGTGACCTGGTGGAACACAACAACATAGCCGCTTTTAAACCAGTCTACGAGGAGCTCCTCAAGCGGTTTGGACGCGTGCCTATTGTGGCGGTTTTTGGGAACGAGGAGTACGCGGGGTTTGAGGACGAGTATAGGAGAGTCTACGGGAGGATCAGGTGGCTGAACGACGAGGTCCTCGACCTAGAGGTGTCCGGTACAAGGCTGTGTATCATAGGGTCTCGGGGCGCGCTCAACAGGCCGACGAAGTGGCAGGAGAGGCATATGCCGGGTCTAAAAGTCTACTATAAGACTCTACCGGAGAAGGTGCTGAGAATGAGCAGGGAGTGCCGGGCTCGTGGATGTCAGAAAATCGTACTGCTGACGCACTACGGGGTGACCTTCAAGAACCTCGCGGGTGAGCCCCGCGATATTTGGGACTACCTAGCCAACCCTGACTTCGAGAGAGTCTTGGCCGAGGGGGGTTTCAGCCTGGCTATCCACGCTCACGCCCACAGGGGGGTGTACGAGAGGGTGGTCGTCGGGGACACTCCCGTATACAACGTCTCCTTCCCGGCTAGGGGGAGGATCGTCGAGGTCTCTCTCGAGTGAAAAAGCACCCGGTCACAACGCAATGTAGACTCCGCCACCGATGTCCGCCGCGTTCGCGGGCGGCTCCTCGTACAACTCGACATCTTCGAGCCTGTGCAGGTCTACTACCTCCTCCAAGACCCCCCGGAGCTTGGCAGGTAGGTAGACCTTGGCCTTTACGGGGTCGGAGAGCCGCATATTGTTCTTCTTCTTGAACCTCCATATAGCGGAGTTGACCTCCTCTACGAGCTTAGCTAGCTCGTAACCCTTCTCTACGAGCACCTTATCCGCCCTAGGGAACTCCTCTGTGTGCACGCTCTTCCCGTAGAGCTCTCTGTAAATGGCGTCTGTGACGAACGGCATTATCGGCGCCAGCATCTTGAGAAGAGTCTTCAACACGTAGTGTAGAGTGAACCAGGCCCCTCTCTGCTCCTCGCTACTGTACCTCCCGCTCTGGTTGTAGGCCCTCGACTTGACTAGCTCGACGTATTGAGAGGCGAAGTAGTTCCACGCGAACTGGTATATCTCGTGTACCGGCTCGTAGACGTCTAGCTCCGCGTAGGCCCTGTCGACCTTCTCGAGGACGGCGTTCAAGTAGGCCAGGGTCGCCTCGTCTATGGGCCTCAGCTTGTAGTCGCCCGGCTCGGGGAAACTAGACACGAACCTCGCTATGTTCCACAGCTTGGTGGCGAACATCAGCCCCGTCTTGATCAGCTGTTCCGAGAACCTGTAGTCGTACCCTAGCTTCCCACTGGCTGCGGCCCAGAATCTGAAGGCGTCTGCCCCGTACTTCTCCAGGTAGGGGTCTGGGTCTATGACGTTGCCTTTGGACTTGTGCATCTCCTCACCCTTCTCGTCTAGCCCCATCCCCGTTATCCTCACCCAGCTGAAGGCCGGCTTCCCCGTCAATTGGTACACTCTCAGCAGTGTGTAGTAGAGCCACGTCCTCACGATGTCGACGCCCTGCGGGCGCAGGGTGTACTTCACTCTCTTGTAAAGGTCGGGGTTGTGCATGTACCCAGAAGCGTAGAGCACCGAGATGCTGCTGTCGAACCAGGTGTCGAACACTTTCTTCTCGCCGACAAGCTTGTCTCTGGGCGCCCCGCACACTGGGCACCTGTCCCACGGCGGTGGGTCTCTCCAGGGCCTGTAGTAAGTGCCCGGCTCCGGGACGAGCACACTACCACAGCTCGTGCAGCGCCAGACGGGGACCTCGGTGGCGTAGTACCTGTCCCGGCTTATAGGCCAATCCGTTGCTACGCTGTTGATCCACGACACTAGCCTGCTCTTGTGGAACTCCGGCCTGAAAACGATTTTGTTTACCAAGTCAATCAGTGCGTTCTTGAACTCCACCTGCTTGAGGAACCACTCTCTCGCCATGATGATCTGAGTCGGCGTCTTGCACCTCCAGCAGACAGGCACCGAGTGCCTAATGGCCTCTTTCTTTACTAGGAATCCGCTCGACTCGAGCGCCTCGACGACCTTCTTCCGCGCCTCCTCGACGGTTAGCCCTGCGAGGAAGCCTGCCTTGTCCGTCATCCTGCCTTCTTTGTCTATGATTATCTCGGGCTGGAGCCCTAGGTCCCTGAACATCTTGACGTCGACGTGGTCTCCGAAGCTACACACCATCATAAGGCCCGTGCCGAAGGAGGGGTCTACCTCCGGGTGCTCGGCTATTATCAGTTCTGTCCCGTACAGCGGGGCTACAGCGTGCAGACCTTTCAGCCTTTCGTACCTCTTGTCGCCCGGTTTATAGACGAGGGCTTTGCAAGCCCTGAGGAGCTCGGGTCTGGTAGTGGCCACAACAACGTCCTCGCCGGTCTCCTTGACTTTGAACTTTATGTAGTATAGGTAGTCGTCTCTCTCGACGTACTCGAGCTCGGAGTCCGCGAGCGTCGTCCTGCATCTCGGGCACCAGTTAACGGGTCTCTCGGCCTCGTAGATCAGCCCCTTCTTGTAGAGGTCTATGAAGGTCGCCTGTGTTATCGTCCTGTACTTGACGCTGTCCGTCCCCTCCCTCCAGTAGTCGAAGCTACAGCCGAGCCTCCTCCAAACCTTAACAATCTCGTTCTCCGCCTCGTCTAGGAAGCGCTTGCACAACTCCAGGAACTTCTCCCTACCCTCGGGCGTCTTAGAGAGCTCGTGGGGGTTGACGCCGTACTTCTTCTCGACCTGTACCTCTACTGGTAGCCCGTTCCTGTCGGCGTAGAAGGGGACCACGACGGCGTAGCCCTTCATCCTGAAATACCTTGCTATCATGTCTATCTGGGCGTAGTGTGCTGCACCGCCCACGTGCCACTTGCCGCTAGCGTATGGGGGCGGTGTGTCTATAACTATTACTTCCTTCGAGTCTAGATCGGGCTTGTACAGTCCCTCCCTCTCCCACAGCTCTAGCAACTCGACCTCTTTACTAGGGCTCCAGCGCGTCACCTTTATCCTAGGCTTGAACGTTTCCGGCAACGCGACACCTGTCCGGCTAGGTGTTATAAAGTAGCCGTTTGTGATTAAAAACGTTCAACGACTCACTGCGGAGTGGGTTTTGCCCTAATGAGAAGCCAGGAGGTCTCGAACACCTTTCTTAGCACGTCTTCTCCGAGGGGCTTTCTCAAAACCCACCTGACGTTCAACGTCTCCACGCCGCCCGGGGTCTTGGAGCCCACGACCTCGAGGCTCAGGGTCACGTCCTTGAGATCGGGGCCCGCCAAAGCTGGGTCTAGAGTCGAATATATCAGGCAAAAGTCCTCCTTTACGCAGCTAGTTCTCGTGACAGGGTAGTCAAAGCCCTTCTTGTACACGTCCACGCTTACGAAGACCTTGTCGTCCTCCTCGACCACCAGTACCCTGTAGTAGTCGCTGAAGTACACCTCCCTTACATTGTCCGGCAGCATCGGCTAAGACACCTGTTTGTACTCTAACTTAAATTCCTCGGCCATTTTATAAGCCTCGAGGATCTCGTCGCGCCTGAGCCTCCGCGCTATCTCCTTGTACTTCTCCGGGTACTTCAGGACTAGGTGCTCTGGCCTGTACTGGTCCATTACGTTCACTAGCGCCCTCGGCGTGTTCTCGGATATCCACTGTAGGACTCTCCTAGTGCAGCACTCCAGGTGTCCGGGTAAGACCAGGTGTCTTATGATCATGTCCCCTGAGTCGTGCGCCATCTTAATGTTTCTCGTCGCTACCGCCCAGTAGTGCCTAACCTTGCTTAGCCGCCAGGCGCACTCGTCGTTCCCGTACTTCAGGTCTGGGAGCCATATGTCTATCACGTCGAGGAGCAGCCTCGTGACCTCCTCGGTCATGTACATGTTGCTGTTCCACAGCTGCGGCACGTTCACGTCGAGGAACTTGAGGCTCTCGAGTATGAAGGCCACGTGAGGCGTTGGCTCGCCCCCCACGTGGTTTATGTTGCGCGCACCTCTCAGCCTTAGAGCCCTCTGGATCTTGGCGAGCTCCAGGCTCGAGACAACCTCGCCGCCTCTCGCGTTGACCTGGCTGATGTCGTAGTTCTGGCAGAACACGCACTTGAAGTTGCAACCGCCGTAGAAGATAGTCCCGCTAGGTACGAGCGGCGCCTCCTCCCCAATGTGGAGGAAGGCCGAGTGAACAATGCACTTGTCGGCCATTAAGCAGACGCCGGGCTGACCGCTGAGCCGGCGGGCGCCGCACCTCCTCTCGCACAGCCTACAGGGGTCCATGAGCCTACGGGCGATAGCTATCTTCACGTCGAGGTAGCTGTGCCTGGGGTCGGGGGTCTTCAGGTACGAGGCAGGGGTCGCGTCGGTGCTCTTGACCTCTCTCAGCAGGCTGTCGAAGTCCCTGGCAGCCCTCTCGTGGACCTTCCACAGTTCTCCCATGTCTTCCAACCTGTACGGGTCCTCGGGGACCTCGACCTTGCGAGCGATTATGAACTTCGCCGGCTTCTCGTCGACCATCACGCTGTGGTACCAGGACAGCCTCTCTCTTACTACCCCGTCCTCCCACACTGTGAGGGCGTCGGGTCTAAGTACAAAGACCTCGAACATGGTCTTCATCACTTTTCTCTTGGATAAGACTCTTAAAACCGTGTCTAGGTCTCCCCACTCCGTTAAGCACGGGATAAGGGTTGGCCCTCAGAGGCCTACGAGCCTTCACTCGAGGAGGAGAGCTCCTCTAAGAGTTCTCTGACCACCCTCTCGACCCTGCTCGTCAGCTCCTCCGCTCTCCTCTTGGAGTACGCGAAGTGCATCAGGTCCTTGAGCCTGAATATCTTCTCGTGGAAGTGCTTTATGATGTCGTCCATACTGCTACCCGTTTTCCAGTTGTACGCGAACACCCGTAGGAACCCTACCACGCCCAGCGCATCGAGCTTGTCGGCGTCGCTCAGGACGAGGGCCTCGGTGCTCATAGGCCAGACCTTCTTCGAGCGCGAGTAACTGAAGCTGTGGTACTCTATGGCGTTGACAACCTTTTCGACGACCGCGTCGTCCAAGCCCCACCTCTTGAGGAACCCCGCTGCGAAGACCGCCGAGTAGTAGGCGTGGGGCTCCCCTATGACTCTCCCGACGTCGTGCAGGTATACCGAGAGGTCTAGCACGAGGGGGTCGACTTTCAGCCCCTCCTCCCTAACGATCTCCCAAGCCCACTTCCTCACTCTCTCCACGTGGGGGTACCCGTGGTCGAAGTCCGACCCCAGCGACTCCCGTGCTACGCGCCTAGCCTCGGCCACGACTCCTTCCATGGGCGCACCCACGTTTACATGAGGGCCCTCGTCTTTAAACCCCTTTGGTCCGGGGCTCTAGGCATTTCGAGAACTCGCTGTAGAGCTCCGAGAGAATCTCGATACGCTCACCGCCAAGACAGCCCTTCACTGCCTCCAGGATCTCGTCCATCCGCCTCCTACCCGTGAGCGCCCCTGCTAGTGCCCAGGTGAGGGCGTCCAGCTTCACGCAGTCCACTCCGGCCGTGGCGCAGAGCTCTCTGAGGGCTGCCAGGGCGGTCCTCTTCTGCCTTGTCATCAACAGGCCCACGCACTCGTCTAGGCTCCCGCCACACCCCCTCACGAGGCAGCCTGCTAGCAGTAGCAGGGCGTTTCTCCGGTCTACGGGTACGGCTACGTCCCCCCTCGTCTCCGAGCCGCACGCCAAGCAGACGTACCTCAGCATCTTACCCGCGAAGGCGATCGTCTTGTCCTCGGGGCTTCCACCCACCGTCCTCGCCAGCTCCTCCACGAGTCCCTGGAGGTTGCCACAGTACCTCAGCGGGTCGGCCTCGAGCTCCGCCGCCAACCTCGAAGCGTAGAACCTGCTGAGCCTGTCGAGCTTGTCCAACAGCCTGGCCCTGTTGAAGCGCGTGGACTCGAGGAAGCCCCTGTGTACCTCGTACAGCCCTCCCGCCGACGACACCACCCACTTGGCGAACTCCGTCCAGTACACCTCGCCGGTAGTACTGAGCTGGTAGCTCACCAGGGAGTTGGCTACGACTAGGACAGCGGACTTCCCGCAGCCAAGCCTCTCAACGACCTGCCTCACCGCGCTGAACTGAGGGTCGGCCCTCTCGAAGCACTCGAGGAATCCCCCGAGACCCCTCAAGAGCTCCGCTATGAACCTTACCCTATCACGGTCTACTATCAGCGTCCCGATCCCCTGATGCGGTAGTCCGTGAAGTAAATGTCGTGTTGAGTACAAATAAACGCTCGCCAAGCCGGTGTGGGCACGACGGGGAAAAAGCAAGTTTAGGGGAAGAGCTGCGCCGTAGAACTCTGCCTAGGCACTGTATTGGGAGGTTAAGCGAATTCGAAGTATATGCCAGCTGGAACATTGTAGACGCAGCTGCCGCACCATGGGCACGGCCATGGGGGCGGTTGTGTGTATTTGTATTTGCTGACTGCTACGTACACGTACTTGTCGACGTTGTAGCCGATGCCCTCCCAACTGCCAACATTATACATACCGCCCGTAACGTAGAAGCCGGGCCGCTCGGTGCCCAGCGATATCTGTACTGCTGAGGCGAGAGTCGCGGCCACCGCGCACGCCGCGCCGCTAGTCTCGAGGCCGAGGGCGGGGCAAACACCCATCGCTATGACCGCGCCGGATACCCCTACTCCGGACCAGCTCCCACAGGTGTCGTAGTATTGGAATACGCTCTCTAGAGCGACGGACTCGCCCGGGCTCAGCGCCCCGTCGCTCAGGGCGGTGCCCGGTATTACTAGCAGGGTTCTAGTGGTTGCGTTAAAGAACTTGTCCATAATGTAGGGGTGCGGCAACCCCTGCTCTACACCCCCCTGTATGATGTCGCCTTTCACCAGGACGTCTGCTATGAACGCCTCTACTCTGTCCCGGCCCTGCAGGCGGGTACATCCACTCGAACTGCATAGGTAGGCCTCGACGAACCGCTGTATTGGCCTGGCCCATATGTACAACCACGCACTAGAATTGGGCAAAACCGGGTAACTGACGCCGTAGTAGTAGGTGCTTCCTCCCCACGTTCTCCCGGCTAGCTGCAGGCTTATGTCCGGCAGGCTAGCACGCGTTATGTTCGGCAAGATGTCTCCAGTGCCGACGGTGAGCTTAGCCTCTACTACTTTTGGCAGGGGCCCTATATTTATGCTGACCATGACCACCCCCGAGTAGGAGAAGAGGTTGTTCGCGATCAGCACGGGCGTTTTAACGTAGAGTATTCCGTTCTCTACCCTGAAGTAGCTGGGAGGCAGGTACGCCGTCACGTACTCTGGCTTGTTCGTGTACGTCCTCTCGCAGTAGTAGAATGGGGGGTACACGAGGGCGCACTTCAGGTCTACACTACCCGAAGTCGGTGGAGTAGTGCCCGCCTCGGCGTTTTCGACCTGGAGAACTTCAACGTTTTTCACAGGCCTTAACAGGACGTTCTCTACTCTGTAGACCGCCCGGTAGAGTCCCCCGGCCTTGGACACCGAGACCGTGTACTTCAGCGCTCGCGGTGACAAGAGGTCGCCGAGTCTAACCGGGAGCGAGTATGTCGTCTCGTACAGCACGCTGTTGCTTGAGGCGTTCAGCAAGACAGCGTGTACTATCAGGCCGAAGAAGTGGTTTGCCTGCCCGTTGCCTGGTACTCCTCTCGACCTGAGCACCGAGGCCCAGGCCCTCAGCGCCGGCTCGATGCTCTTGTACGGGACTAGGAGGAGGGGTATACCCCTGTAGCACTTGAAGCCCAGTAGAAGAGTGTCGCCTGGGACAGGGGCGACAGCCTCCGCCCTCACACACAGGTATACGTCCCTGCTCAAAGACAGCTGGTCTGTCACATCGACATTCCTGTCGTGCGAGGGCTCGTGGAACCTGAACTCCAGGTAGACCCCGGGCTCGACCATCAGGTGTGTCCCGAGAGGTATGGAGGCCGAGAGTACCCCGACAACTATCAATAGAGCCACGTAATGCCGGCTGAGCCAGCGTGGCCAAACACGCACTAGGAGCCCCTATAAAGGTTAAACAAGTTTTGTATCTATAAACTTTTGCCCGCGCTCGTCGTCCACGACCAACGCCTCGACACGCACGCGGAAGGGCCTCGGGGTACGCCTGACGGTAATACACCAATCCACGGCTGCCTCGTAAGGAGTAGCCTTAGAGTGGCCTCTGCAAAGACATATTACCACCGACACCCGGTTACAGTAGCCCGGGGTTACCTGGACACCTCCGACTCCAAGCCCTCGCGCGATGGTGGCCTATGTACCACGTCTCCCTCGACGTCAGGCTGGGGGCAGAGGGCCCCTCGCGTATCACGAGAAGGCTCTCGGAGTTGCTGGGCGAGCCGGTCAGGGATGGACCTGTCGGCCTCTACCGCAGGGGAGAACTCGTGGTGCTGGTAGTGAGCAGGGGGGAACAGCTCTACATAGACATCATAGGGCCCGAGGAGGAGGTCAACTCCGTCCTCGCGGGGCTGAAGGACTGCCTCCCGCTGACAGGCGTGTACGTGAGGGGGATGCGGAGGCTCGGCTCTTGACGGGCTCTACGCTAGCTCTACTACCCCCCTCCTGACCCTGAGGTACCTCCTAGACACCAGTTTAGAGAGTATCTCCCTGGCCGCGTTCTTGGACACGCCCATCTCCCTCTCTATAAGGAACAGCACGTCGCCCACCCTCAGCTCGCCGTAGTCGAGCATCGCCTTCTTGACGAGCTCCAGAGCCCTCTCTTCGAGGGGGGCTAGGCCGGTCCCCTCTACTAGACGGCCGCCGCTAGTTGTGAGGACTACCCTCTCGCCCGTCGAGGGTGTCTCGAAGACGTACACGCCCCAGTCCAGCCTCCTCAGGTAGTGCCTCGTGTAGAACCTGGGCGCCTTGACCCTCTGCGTCAGGAAGACGACTACGTTCTCGGCTGGGACGTCGAAACACGGCTTGTCTACGCAGACCAGTCTAGTCTCGGGGCCCGGCAGGCCCTCCTCGGGCTTCTCGCTTAGCACCACCCTCTCCAACCCCCTGGTCAAGACTGCCGCCAGGGCCTCTGCGACGCCCCTCTCCGCCACGACGTTGATCCGGCCGCCGGTGGTCTCCTCGACAAACCTCGCGACGAGCTTGAGCGCTACGTTGATGTCGCTGGTGTAGACTACGTGCCTGCCCCGGGCCAGCGCCTCGACTACGCGCAAGAGGGCTTCCTCTCGCCTACACTAAAAATACTCCCTGCGCCATAAAAAGTGGTCTGGGCGGCATCATGCGGGGGGACTACCTCAACTGGCCTAGACTAGTGGAGGACGCGCTCTCCAAGTGGGGTAGCGTCTCTGTCGAGGGGCCGTTCGAGAACATCGTGGTGTCGGGGATGGGCGGTAGCGGTATCGTCGGGGACGTCGTCAAGCTACTGGCGCTGGAAAGGCTCAGCGTCCCCGTGGAGGTTGTGAAGTCCCACATAGTCCCATCTTACGTGTCCACTAGGACGCTCTTCGTCAGCGTGAGCTACAGTGGGAACACACACGAGACCCTACTGGCCACGGCCAGGGCCCTCGAGAAGGGGGCCAGGGTAGTGGCTGTGACCAGCGGTGGGTTGCTCGAGAGGCTGGCCGTGGAGAGGGGGCTCCCCGTCTTCAAGACCCCTGCAGGCCTGTTACCCAGGGTGAGCTTCCCCCACATGCTGACCGGCGTGCTAGGCGTACTGGACTCCAGCGGCCTCACCGTCGCGTCGAGAGCCGAGGTCGAGGAAGCCAAGAGGCAGCTGGAGAGAGAGGCGGGGGAGATAGCCGGCGAGGCCTCATCGCTAGCGGAGTTCGCCTACAGCAGAGAGCTCCTCGTCGTCGCCACCCACAGCCCCCTGGAGCCCCTGGCCGTGAGGGCTAAGTCGGAGTTCAACGAGAACTCGAAGATCGTGGTCAAGGTAGACGTGGCACCCGAGTGGATGCACAACGACATAGTCGGCTACGAGAAGCCCCTGTTCGACGAATACCGGGTTGTCGCGTTCTACGACCCCGACGACCAGGCGGGGAGGGGCCTCGTCGAGTTCATGGTGGGGGAGCACGAGAGGAGGGGCAGGAGGGTCAGGGTACTCGCGTTGAGGGGGGCGAACAAGGTGGGGAAGGTACTCTACGCCGCCATGTTGTTCGGGCTGGCTAGCGTGGAGCTGGCGCTGAAGCGGGGGCTGGACCCCGCTGCGACGGAGAGTATTGCGAGGTACAAGAGCGCGGCTGGGAGGATCTTCGGGACGGGCCCGCTAAAGCCCTGAGGCCCAGAACGCGACAAGCCCCAGCACCATCGAAGCCAGCATTTTCACCCTCGCGTCCTCCAGCACCTTTTTGTCCGTGGGCCTGGAGTAGGCCTTCACCGCCTGGTGTAGGTAGGCGGCCGCCGCCAACATTATGAGGGCTAGGAAGGCCGCGCTCCCGCTGAACGCGTACGCGGCCAGGGCTAGGAGGGGCGCCGAGGCCCCGACGGCGAGGACCAGCCTCCTCGACGCCTCCACGCCGAACACTATCGGTATCGTCCTGTAGCCGGCCCTCCTGTCGCCCTCCACGTCCTGTAGCGCCTTGACCACCTCCCTGCCCGTGGTAACGAGGAAGACGAGTAGTGCGAAGGCGGCTGTGAACGCCAGCTTTCCCTGGGGAGACCCGGCGAGCACGTAGCCGTAGACGACGGGCCCCGTGGTGGAGAGCGAGACGAGTAGGTGGCTCCACCAGTGAGCCCTGAGGTAGCTGTAGGCCAGCCCCGCTAGGGTGTAGACCGCTGCGACCAGGGCGGGCGGCCAGCCTACGCCCCGACCGGCGAGCGCGAGTAGCGCGTTCAGGGCTATAGAGGCTGCTGCCAGGGCTAGCCCGAGGCTCCTCGCGGCCTCCCGGCTGGCCCGGCCTGACGGTATCGGTTTCCACGGCTTGTTCACCGCGTCCGCCGCCGCGTCCACGTAGTCGTTCACGAGCATCGAGGCCGCCGTGGAGAGGTAGCCCGTCGAAGTAGCGACCGCGGCCACCAGGACGTCTGGTGGAGTGTAGCCCCTGTAGACCAGGACAGCCATGAGGGCGCCCAGGCCGCTCATGAGGCTGTTGACGGGCCTCGTCATCGCTACGTAGTCGCGCAGCCCCAAGCAACACACCACTGTTTTAAACTCGGGAAACAGAGTTAAATACGGTGTGATGAGACGACGGTTTACGGACCGGTGAAGAGCGTTACCCTAGCTGAGGCCTCCTCCCAGCATACGACAAGCTAGCCTACACTACTCCTGTACCCGAGAACGAGATGCGAGAATATGTAGTGAGGGGGTCTACGCCGCAGGTAGGCCTACCAGGAGACGCGCCCGAGCCCGCGTGGGCTAACGCCCTCGCTCCCGGGTGAGTAGCTACGGCGTCGGGCTCTTGGGAGCGGCGGGCTGAACCCCTCGGGTGAACCCCTCGGGGCTTACACCCCCGCCCCATCAACCCCGTCTTCTACGGGAGCCCTACCCGCCACGGGTGACCCCGTAGCGGACGGCCGCCTCGTCTCGGGGAGGGGTTCCCGCTTAGATGCTTTCAGCGGTTACCCCACACGGCGTGGCTGCCCGGCGTTGCCCGCCAGGACAACCGGTACACTAGAGGCCGCGGCGCCCCGTTCCTCTCGTACTGAGGGCACCTTCCCCTCAGGCGGCCCGCGCCCCCCGCGGGTAGAGTCCGACCTGTCTCACGACGGTCTAAACCCAGCTCACGTTCCCCTTTAATGGGCGGGCAGCCCCACCCTTGGGGGCTGCTGCACCCCCAGGATGGGAAGAGCCGACATCGATGTAGCAAACCGCGGGGTCGATGGGAGCTCTCGCCCGCGACGACCCTGTTATCCCTGGGGTAACTTTTCTGTCATGCCCGGCCCCCACCGAGGGGGACACGAGCGTTCGCTAGGCCGCGGTTTCCCGGCCGGACCCCTTGTGTTCAAGGGTCCGGTCAGGCCGGCTTTTGCCCTTGCACTCTACGGCGGAGCTCTGACCCGCCTGAGCCGACCTTTGGGCGCCCGTGTTATCTTTTCGCGGGCGTGCCGCCCCAGCCGAACCGCCCACCTGGCGTTGTCCCCCAGGGTCACCCCCGGGGTGAGGCCCCCAGGCTGTGGTGGGTGGTGTTTCATTGGCGCCTCCGCCACACCCGGAGGTGTGGCTTCACAGGCTCCCACCTACGCTACGCACCACAGCCCAGAGGTCAGCGCCAGGCTGCGGTAAAGCTCCACAGGGACTTATCGCCCTGCGGGGGGTTGCCGGCCTGTGCACCGGCTCCGTGTCTTCACGGGGCCCCGGGCCAGGACAGTGGGGACCTCGTTGATCCATTCATGCGCGCCGGAACTTACCCGGCAAGGCATTTGGCTACCTTAAGAGAGTCAGAGTTACTCCCGGCCTTCAGCGGCGCTTCGCCGGGTTGTACCC